>NZ_CP159829.1:47500-290000 GCF_047730065.1 Candidatus Njordibacter sp. Uisw_058 | reverse complement strand
CCACATCCCTCAAAAACGTCAGGATATCGATGTCTTTAGTCCAGTCGTAGTTATTAACCACTTCTGCACTGTTAGTGAGATTATTAAAGTCAATAAAGGCAGAGACCTGCTCCTTGAGGCGTTCAACCCAATGGTTAATTGTATCCAAGGTGTTGAGCTTACGTTCTTGCGACTTAAAACTGGGATCACCAATCATACCCGTCGCACCCCCTACCAAGGCTAAGGGTTTGTGCCCCGCTTGCTGAAAGCGGCGCAGCACCAATAATGGTACCAAGCTACCAATGTGCAGGCTGTCAGCCGTGGGATCAAAACCACAGTAAAGCACTCGTGATTGCTGTAAATGCTGAGCAAGATCTTCGGGCGAGGTCATTTGGTTAACCAGTCCACGCATTGTTAAATCGGCAAGTAAGTTGGTATCTACAGCAGTCATTGTCAGTCGCTTTGTTGTGCAATCATTTGTGGGGAAGAGTCCAGCCGCGAGTGTGCGTTGGAAAAAAGCACATTCTAGCTCGATTTAGGGGTAATAGAAAAGCGCTCGAGTGCCGCTAAACTGATAGGACTTGCCGCAAAACAAGCTATTCTTGCCGGACAAGCGTGTTATCATAGCACTCTTACGTTATTTTCCTAATTAAATTTCTCATATTATTCCTTATGACAGCTGTTTCAAAAATTCTTAAACACTTCCCTAAATCATATTTAATCATCCTTACTCTGCTTTGCTTGGTGATGCTAGTTATTGGACTTTGGCACGATTTCAGTGACCCCAATGACCTAAGCACCACCAGCAAGAACCTCGACCTGAGTTCAAAGATTACCAACCAAACAACTCAAAATTCATCTGAACCGGAACTTCAAATAGAATCTGAAAAGTGGCGTTCGGCCACAGTGGGAAGTGGTGATAGCCTTAGCACATTATTCAAGCGGGTTGGCTTAACTTCTAAAGACGTTTATCAAGTCACCCTAGCAACCAAAAAAACAAAAGCATTGGGCACACTTTTTCCAGGGGACACGTTGGAATTTTTAATCACTGCTGGGCAATTACAAAAAGTACGCCACGTTAAAAGCCCATTACAAAAAATCATTATCACACGTCAAACAGCAGGTTATTACAAAGTCGATACTATTATTCGTGAGCCAGAAATAGAATCCCGCTTCATTCAAGGCTCCATCAGCAATTCACTATTCGTTGATGGCCAGCAGGCTGGTCTGAGCGAAAAGAAACTCATGCAATTGGCAAGTATTTTTGGCTGGGACATTGACTTCGCTTTGGATATTAGAAAAGAGGATTATTTCGCCGTCATTTATGAGGAAAATTACCTCGATAATAAATTAATTGGCGAGGGTAATATTGTGGCCGCTCAGTTTGTCAATCGAGGTGAAATATTTGATGCTATACGCCATAGTGATGGCAACTATTATTCACCCAAAGGCTATAGCATGCGCAAAGCCTTCTTGCGCAGTCCAGTTGATTTCTTTCGTATAAGTTCTAAGTACAACCCTAAACGCCTACACCCTGTTTTGAAAACAATTCGTCCTCATCGAGGTGTTGACTATGCCGCTGCCCCAGGCACTCCAATAAAAGCATCAGGTGATGGCAAAGTGATCTGGCGAGGAACCAAAGGTGGATATGGGCGTACGGTGATCTTACAACATGCGGGTATCTACACCACTTTGTATGCTCACATGTCTAAATACAATCGCAAGGTGAAAAAAGGCAGTCGTGTTAAACAAGGGCAAATTATTGGCTATATCGGCTCTTCTGGCCTAGCCACCGGGCCCCATTTACATTATGAGTTTAGAGCCAATGGTGTGCATAAAAACCCACTTAAAGTAAAGTTTCCTAAAATAGAACCTCTTAACAAAACAGAGATGACCGCATTCAAGCCAATGGCTCGTGCTATTTTATCCCAGCTTGAGGCATACCAATTGGGAACACCATTAGCTTCCAATTAACAGGTTAAATGGAAAAGCTAGATCCACATCCACAGGTCGTGGTGGCATTGGGATTGGTGACCGAAAATTGTGAGCCTTGCAAGCTCTCTTTATAGTCCACCGTAGCTCCCATAAGATACTGAATCGACATAGCATCCACCACCATGGTGACTTCGCCATTTTCAATTTGTGTATCATCCTCTGCGACTTTATCATCAAAAGTAAAACCGTAAGAAAATCCAGAACAGCCGCCGCCCGTCACGTAAACTCGTAATCGTAAGTCCTGATTGTCCTCGTCTTCCATGAGGTGAGAGACCTTTTTGGCTGCAGAATCAGTAAACCCCATGGCTGGTGGCATAGCTTCGGCATAATCGTGTTCTACTGGTGATGACATAATGCTCTCTTCGACATTTTAACGGCAATATTATGCGCTTAACCAAGTAAATTAGTCAAGTATTAACACGGCCTACCTAACGGTATCAGTGAGGCCTAATTAAGGCGCCAGGGGCACACTATTTAAACCTGCAGTTTCTTCAAGCCCCAACATCAAGTTCATATTGTGAATAGCCTGTCCCGCCGCTCCTTTAACAAGGTTATCGATGGCTGACAAGATCACCAGAGTATCTTCCCCTTGAGGTTGATGCAAAGCAATGCGGCACATATTTGAACCTCGTACACTGCGAGTTTCTGGATGACTCCCAAGGGGCATAACATCGACAAATGGATGTTCTGAATAACGCGCTTCAAAGCGAGCCTGAATCGATTCAAGAGATTCATGTTGAGTCAACAAACGTGCATATAAGGTGGCGTGAATACCCCGAATCATGGGCACCAAATGGGGCACAAAGGTCAAGCCTACCGCCCCTCCGTTAGCGACTGAGATCCGTTCTTTTATTTCGGGTAGATGCCGATGACCAGCCACTCCATAAGCCTTAAAATTATCACCTGCTTCGCACAACAAACTACCCACGGCGGCCCCACGTCCTGCGCCACTCACACCTGATTTACAATCTGCCACAAGGTGCTGCGTATCAATTAGACCTTGTTCTATTAAAGGTAACAAACCTAACTGCACGGCTGTTGGATAACAGCCTGGGTTAGCCACTAGACTGGCATTCTTGATAGCCACTTTATTCACTTCTGGTAATCCATAAACTGCCTGTGCTACTAATTTGGGGCAGCTATGTGACATCCCATACCAATGGGACCAAACATCAATATCTTGAATCCGAAAGTCTGCAGCTAAATCAATGACTTTAGCACCCGCAGCTAGCAAATCAGGGACTTGCTTCATGGCAACACCATTAGGAGTCGCAAAAAAAACTAGGTCGGCTTGCGCCAAGGTTTCTGTTGCCGGTTCAGTAAAAGCAAGATCATACTCGCCACGCAGACTGGGGTAGACCTCAGCGACTGCCTTGCCTGCTTCTGATCGAGAGGTAATCGCACACACCTCAATGCTAGGGTGACGCGCTAAAAGTCGCAGTAATTCAACACCTGTATATCCAGTACCACCTACAATGGCTACTTTTTTCACTTTCACTTCCTTTCTTTTTTAGAGAACAATGCTAACGCCCATGATAATAGACCCAGCAGAAAAGCTAAAGAGGGCAAGGTAATATTCACCATACTGATATTAGTCAGCATGATGAATGTAAGGTAAACTGCATACAGTGCTACTCGTATTGATAACAATAAACAACTGCATTAACGGGTCTTATTTATGGTCAACTTAAAACAAAAATTAGCCTTACGCCTCAATCCTATGCGCTTTGGGGCCAGCCATTTTCGCCGTCGCCTCGCCTACAATGATGCCTTACCGCAAATCAGCTTTCTTGGGTTTGTCAGCGGTGTAGCGGCAGCTCTTGTCATTGTTGCCTTTCGCAGTTTATTTGAAATACCCCTTGAACATTGGCTCCCTGGTGGCACTGCTGAAAGCTTTGAAAACTTAGACCCTATTTGGTATTTTTTTCTGCCTGTGATCGGTGGCTTATTAATTGGCCTTTGGCTCATGCTATTCGCCCCTGGTGAGCGCAAAGCAGGAGTGGCCCATGTGATGGATCGTATGGCCTATCACCAAGCAAAAATGCCCATTAAAAACACCATAGTACAATTTATCGGTGGCTCACTCGCCATCCTAACAGGCCAGTCTGCAGGACGAGAAGGCCCTGCTGTGCACCTAGGATCAGCTGTGAGCTCACAACTAGCCAGCGCTTTTCATCTGCCCAACAACAGTGTGCGTCTCATGGTAGGTTGTGGCACAGCAGGGGCTATTGCCGCTTCATTTAACACGCCCATGGCAGGTGTAATTTTTGCCATGGAAGTGGTCATGCTGGAATACAGCATTATGGGTTTTACCCCCGTCATTATTGCTGCTGTTACCGCAACCCTTTTACATAACAATTTGTATGGTGCCGAGATGGCATTTATGGCACCTGACATTAGCATGGCCGATATGCGCGAGATGCCACTCATTTTAGTTTATGGGGTGGTGCTTGGGGCCATGGCCGCACTGTTTACCAAAACGGTCACCAGCATACAAAATTTTGCATCTCAACCGGTGCTCGCTCGCATGCTGGTCGCTGGCACTTTCACGGGGGCACTTGCCTACTTTGTGCCTCAGGTAATGGGCATGGGCACCGATAGTATTCTTATGGCGATTGAGGGACAGTATGCCATAGGCTTGCTGGTGGCTCTTGCTTTTGCCAAATTATTTGCCACCGCTATAAGCGTGGGTTTAGGCATGCCGATTGGCTTAATTGGCCCCACCCTTTTGATGGGCGCTTGTGCCGGCTCTGCCCTGGGTCATGTCAGTGGTTACATATTAGATGGACCCACTTCTGATGCTGGGTTTTACGCTATGCTGGGCATGGGGGCTATGATGAGCGCTGTCTTGCAAGCCCCCTTGGCTGCCTTGATTGGGCTCATGGAATTAACCCACAATCCGGGCATCATTTTACCTGGCATGGCCACCATTGTTATCGCCAATATCAGTTGTAGTTATTTTTTCAAACAAGACTCTGTATTTGTTGAGGTGTTGCGCAAACAGGGTTTGGATTATCAAGCTAATCCAATCACTCAGGCGCTCAATCATCAAGGGGTGATCAGTTTAATGCATGATGATGTCAGCCATCACTACGACGATGATATAGCTGGCTATCTTTCAGTCGCAGATATAGGTGTCAGTTGGCTCATTATTAACAATCGTGATGATCAGGTTGATCACGTTTTGCATCAAAGCCAAATCCATCTAGACCAGAGTTCCTCCATGGGTCTTATTGAAGGGGCTGGATCACCAACTGTCGCCTTTGGATTTTGTTCATCTCGAGCCACGCTCAAAGAAGCTTGGGATTTATGTAAAAAGCGTGATTATAAACAGCTTCTCATCACCGATGTTGACGGCAGCATCATGGGCGTCTTGCCCGTGGAAGAAATTGTAAAATACATGCAAAAGGATTAGCAGCCTTTGGTGTTTTCAGGCGATAATGTGGGGTCAATTTTTTCCTTTATTGAGAATTACTTATGCCGTCCAGCCAAACCCCTATTTCTGCCCAATTATTCGAAGCGGCACAAGAGCGCATTCCGGGTGGGGTTAATTCTCCAGTACGGGCTTTTAAAGGCGTAGGAGGACACCCCCTATTTATAAAAAGAGGGTCTGGCGCCTGGATCACCGATGAAGACGATCGCCAGTATGTTGATTACATTTGCTCTTGGGGACCTATGATTTTAGGACATGCGCATCCAAGAGTGCTCGCTGCAGTAGCCAAAAGCATTGAAAATGGCTTGGGTTTTGGCGCCCCCACTCGAGTTGAAACAGCGATGGCCGATAAACTTTGCAGCCTATTACCTCACATGGATATGGTACGCATGGTCAGTTCTGGCACTGAAGCCACCATGAGCGCCATTCGGCTTGCTCGGGGTCATACGGGGCGCGACAAAATTGTAAAGTTTGAAGGTTGCTACCATGGTCACTCTGATTCATTATTAGTCAAAGCGGGTTCTGGTGCTCTCACTCTGGGCGTCCCTAGCTCCCCGGGGGTGCCCGACAGCATTGCCCAACATACCATAACCCTTAGCTACAATGACCTTGAGAGTGTGAAACACACTTTTGCTACTATGGGTCACGAAATAGCCTGCATTATTGTAGAGCCAGTGGCTGGTAATATGAACCTTGTGGTGCCAGAAGAAGGCTTCTTACAATGTTTACGGGATGCGTGTGATGCCAGCGGCGCTCTTTTAATCTTTGACGAAGTAATGACTGGCTTTCGTGTTGGCCCCCAATGTGCTCAAGGACTTTATAACATCGCACCAGACCTAACCACGTTAGGCAAAGTCATTGGTGGTGGTATGCCAGTGGCAGCCTTTGGTGGTAAAAGTGAGGTGATGCACTCACTCTCTCCATTAGGTCCAGTCTATCAAGCAGGCACACTATCAGGTAATCCAGTCGCCATGAGCGCAGGCTTAATCATGCTCGATGAAGTGAGCCAGCCTGGTTTTTATGAGCAACTAACCGACTACACCAGCAGACTTTTGTCAGGTATGAAAGAACGAGCTAGTGCGGCCAAGGTAGACTTCCACACCAACCAAGTAGGAGGCATGTTTGGACTGTTTTTTACGGACCAAACGCAAGTAACTTGCTTTACCGAAACTATGGCTTGTGATGCACAAAAATTTAGCCGCTTTTTTCACTTAATGCTACAGCATGGTGTCTACTTAGCACCTTCAGCATTTGAGGCCGGATTTGTTTCTACTGCCCATGGAGAAAAAGAACTGATGCACACACTTGATGCAGCCGAAAGAGCTTTTGCGCAACTTTAATTGATGTTGAGCTTTAGTTACCTGTCAGTAGCGGCCAGCCTGATTCTCTTTGGGTGCATTTTGTGGCGCCTCAAAAGAATTCAAGACACCCATAAAATAGCAGCTTCGTGCCTCTGGTTAGGGGCCTACGCGTGCTTTACCAACAGTCCAATTCTGAGCCCACTTATTGAATCTGAAATGGTCGTTTTGGGTCAAAATCTGAGCTTGTATGTCGGCTTTCCAATAATGGCATTAATCATGTTAGATGTGGCCATGGGATGGCAGTGGCAACGGGCTACTTGGGGCCGAATTTTTTTAGCTTTAGCCGCCATGTTTGAACTCATGCGTCGAGCGGAAAATGGCGCTGCTTATGGTGAGTTTATTCTCTGGATCTGCTTATTGGCCTTATTATGGCCTATATACCGAATTATAAGAACAGCTAGACTTCAGGGCCAAGCAAGTAACAGACTCTATATCGGCATGGGCTTTTATTTTGCATTGATGATGGTCAGCTTAGGTTCGTTTAATACTGGCACTATGGTGCTTTGGAGTGGCTTAACCCTACTCGCTTTTGGCGGCTACTTATATTTTGTGGATTCCACTATGGCTTTAGCTTCACCTTCTGAGTCACCTAAGTGACTTCGGCTAGCGCCAATAAGTTTCCAAAAATAATATTGATACGTTTTTTTATTAGGCACTAAAGTTAAACCTTTAAGGGCCAATTGCTCAGCTCTAGCAGCTTCACCTAAGGACAGTTGCAAGGCGGCTAAACGCGCATAAACTTTAGGATCTCGCGGAGCAATGCGCTGAGCTCTTTGTAATTGAATCACTGCTTGAGTCTCCTTTCCCTGAGCTTTTAGCTGGTCAGCGTCAGCCAACAACTGCTCGACCACAGCTTGTTCTGACGCAGGCAGAGGTAGTGCTTGCACCTTTTCTTGGACGAGAGGTGCTTGCACCTTACCTTGGACGAGTGGCGCAGCCGCTGCCTGGACTATTGGAGGAGCTTTAATGGGCTTGGGTATGGGCTGCGCCGTTATGGTGACAGTCGCTTTTGGGGGCACGTCAGATTGAGGCGTAGGGATAATAGCAGGAGCAGACACTGCAGGAGTGTCTGTCACTTTGACTGGAGTGTTAGAGCTTGTGGCCGAAATGCGTTCAGATGGCCTGGCTTGCACACTACGATCTTCAACCATCGGTCCATAGCTAGGCGCCGCACAGGCACCTAAAAGCAGCGCTAATATTATCAATAATCCCAGTTTAAAGGCCGTAGTTTTATTGTTATACATGACTGACTAATATCCACAACTTGCATTAAAGGAAGGTGCTGAGGTCTTGAGCATAGGTAGCCAAACACCATTAGGGCATTTGTCGGGTATGGCCTCACCAGTGACTCTGTTTAAGTAATAATGAGCTACTGATTGTGGCTTGATGTCTTCGTCCTGTGCATAAGCCAAGTTCTGCATTAGCTGTCCCCAAATATTTAGCGCTCCACCTGCACCCGTTAATGGTGTGGGTTTAGCGTCTTCTCTTCCCAGCCATACTGTCGCAACGTGCAGGCCACTAAAGCCAGCAAACCAACTGTCTTTTTGGTCATTTGTCGTACCCGTTTTTGCTGCCACTTTTTGCTGCTTAGGCAAATAACGATAAACTCCCTTAGCTGTGCCTTGACTAGCCACCAAACGCATTTCATGCTGCAACATATAGATTGATTCATTGCTGGCCACTTGCCGCACCGCAAATGGGAAGTTGCTCAACAATCTGCCATTCGCCTCTGTTACTTGGCGCACTATGCTTAAGGGGCTATAGAAACCATTACTAGCAATGGTCTGATACACTTGATTGACTTGTAAAGGAGACATCTCAACCGCACCCAATAACACTGAAGGATACGCAGGAATAGTTTGTTCCACACCCATTCGTTGTAATTGCTGCAGCACTTTATCTACCCCTACATCCAATCCTAAGCGCACATTAGCCTGATTATAAGATTTGACCAAGGTTTCGTACATAGGGACTTTGCCATGGGATTTACGATCGTAATTTTGCGGCTGCCATAAACTCCCATCCGGCTGGGGTAAAGCGATTGGGGCATCATCAATAATACTGTTAGGGCTGTAGCGCCCGGTTTCTAGGGCTGCTAAGTGTACGATGGGTTTCAATAAAGAGCCCACTTGGCGGCTTTCGTCCAAGGCCCAATTGTGTCCTGCATAGCCCCCATTATAATCACCAACTAAAGCTAACAACTCACCACTGTCCCTGTGACTGACCACTACAGCTCCTTGCAGGCCCTCTATATTGCTGTAGCGTTGCTTAAGTTTACCCACTTGCTCAAGCATGGCCTTATCTGCTTGCTGCTGCACCCATGGGTCTAAACTAGTGAAGATGCGCAGTCCATGACTGGATAAAGAGGAGGCTTGATAGTGCTGTTTCAATTGCTGTCTGACTAAATCCATGTAGGCTGGATAACGACTGACTTGATTGGCCTCAGTGAGGTCTAATGGCAAAGCCTGATAGTTGGTTTTCTGGGTTTCTGAAATGAGCCCTTGCTGAGCTAAAACTGACAGCACCAAGTTACGCCTCTTGGTCGCTCTTTTTGGGTGTCTTTTAGGATTGTAATAAGAAGGTCCCTTGACTAAACCCACTAATAAGGCGACTTGGTGTAATTTAAGCTCACTCACAGGTTGCCCAAAATAAAACCGACTGGCCAATCCAAAGCCATGGATAGCCCGCTTACCTGATTGTCCAGCAAATACCTCATTAAGGTAAACCTCTAACACTTCATCTTTGCTGTAGTGGATATTTAACAATAAAGCCATGGGGGCTTCAATAAGCTTACGCCACAATGTTTGCTGATCGGTAAGGTAAAAGTTCTTCACTAGTTGTTGAGTTAAGGTACTACCGCCTTGCACTACAGCGCCCGCCTTAATATTCGCCCACATAGCCCGTATAATACCCCACGGGGAGACTCCATAATGAGAGTAATATTGGCGATCTTCCACTGCTAACAAGGTCTCAATAAAACCATTCGGCAAGTCATCCAACTGAATCAGTTCTCGGTCTTCATTATGAGCAGGGTAAATGCCACCTACTAATTGTGGCTCAAGTCTCAATACAGCGATGCTCGCACCAGAGGTTTGACGCAGGCCAACAATTTTATCGCCTACTAAGTTAACTTCAACCAAATGACCTTGTTCATCGCCACCCACGAATCGAAAACCACGGCTATAAATAATCATCCCCTGATTCGTTTTTTGCACTTGCCCAGGAGCCTTTGCTTGCTTTACCCAGCGATAACCTAACTGGGTGAGCTCAAATTTTAGTTGCCCTTGGGCCAACTGTTGACCGGTAAAAAGCTCTAATGGCCGCGCATAAACCTTGGCTGGCAAAGACCACCTGTGGCCCTCAAACCTGTGTCTAATCTGGGCGTCTAGGTAAATCAAAGCCACGACACCAAGGACTAACAATACCGTGGTGAGTTTAAAGATCCATATCCAGGATATCCAACCTAGGGAAATGTTTGATCTGACTTTATTACGCGCTCGTTGCTTAGACAATGTAGGGTCTCAATTCTGTTATGCTAACCGCCAAATCATTCAATTTATCAACCAAATGTATGACTCCAATTCCAACTCAAACATCCACCCCACTTATCAAAAGCTCCAAGCTAAAAGAGGGCCAAAGTAAAGGCTTTATTGTTGGCAGTACTAATCTGTTTATTGTACGTCATCAAGGTAAGGTTGTGGCCTACCTCAACAGCTGCCCTCATCGCAAGATTCCCTTGCAATGCCTTCCTAACCAATTTTTAGACTTCGATAAGCAGTTTATTCGTTGCTCTAACCATGCCGCCTTATTTACGATTGAACATGGGTTATGCATTAGTGGACCATGCAACCATCAGAGTCTTACCCGTGTGAACGTGGAAGAGTATGATGACCAAATTTATTGTACTATTCCACCAGCTTAATGACCTGAACCTAGGTTTAACGGCACAACTCTTACTAAACTCATTTCAGTTAAGCTAATACGCGCCCCATAAGCCATAACTTCAACACCTTGCTCTATGGCCCAGACTAACGTTTTTGCGTAAGCAGGATCTAGGTCCCACGCTGGGGCAACTTGAGTAATTCCAGTGTGGGCCACGCAATAGACTAAAACTGCCCTGTAGCCCTGAGACACCATGTGCACTAATTCACGCAGGTGCTTACTGCCACGCTGCGTCACTGCATCCGGAAACAGACCTTGGCCTTGACCGACCATTAGAGTCACATTTTTCACCTCAACATAACAGTCTGGCTGTTGTTTATGTTGGCTTAAAAAAATATCTATACGACTATTTTCTTGACCATATTTAACTTCAGTTTCTAGTTTATCATAGCCTTGTAATGGCCTAATTGTGGCGTTATTTATAGCTTCCACAACTAATCCATTAGCTCTTTGGGTATTGATACATGCCAAGAACTGATGCTGGACTTCGACTAACTCCCAAGTACAAGCATATTTGCGCTTTTCATTGGCCGAATCCCAGAACCAAACCCTGCTATTAGGTTGTGCACAGTTTTTCATAGAACCGGTGTTGGGGCAGTGTATGGTAAGCGGGGTTCCATCTGATGTGACTACATCGGCTAAGAAGCGTTTATACCGACGCTGCAAAATGGCAGGCTGTAATGCTAATAAAAATTCCATCTGACTTATCACCTGCCCTATTCAATAATTGAACTAATATTAGTATAACCGCAGTTAATGTTTAAACTGCAAGCATAAAAAACTGATTAAAACTAAGCAAGGGTATGAATTGTATACGAAAATCATAGGAACTGTTGGAGTAAACTGGCACGAAAATTTGAAATATATCAAAGAAGATCTGATTTTTACTAGATTTCTTAACATTATTCTGCTATTTTCCCGCGTTAAAACGTAGACAGTTAACCGGCGCATATTTTCTGTTTGTATCACTGAAAGTTGCCGCCCTCAACAATGAATCAAGCTATGCCAGACGCAAATACATCACTCTTAAAACACTTTACGCCATACAAGGTAAAAAGTGGTGAGGACTACATGAGTCCTGACCAGCGAGATCACTTCAAACAGATCTTGCATGCTTGGAAACAAGACTTAATGGAAGAAGTTGACCGCACCGTTAACCACCTCAAAGAAGACGCTGCGAACTTTGCCGACCCCAACGATCGAGCCAGCCAAGAAGAAGAATTTTCTCTTGAACTTAGAGCCCGCGATCGGGAACGCAAGTTGACCAACAAAATTAATGATACGTTGGAGCTAATTGAGTTAGACGAATATGGCTATTGCGATACGTGTGGTGTTGAAATTGGCATCCGTCGTTTAGAAGCCAGGCCTACGGCGACTCTATGCATTGACTGCAAGACGCTGGCTGAAATTAAAGAGAAGCAATTAGGTAAATAGGCCTAAGATGAGCTATGTAGGCCGCTTTGCTCCAACGCCCAGCGGCGCTTTACACTTTGGCTCTTTGGTCGCTGCTGTTGCCAGTTATCTAGACGCACGTGCCAATAAAGGCCGTTGGCTAGTGCGTATAGAAGACCTAGACCCACCCCGCACTGCCCCCGGCTCTATTGATGAAATTCTTCGCTGTCTAGACACTTTTGGATTGCATTGGGACGACGAACCTATGCGCCAAAGTCAACGCCAGCCCGCCTACAAGGAAGCCCTAGAACTGCTTGTCCAGCAAGGGTATGTTTTCCCCTGTAGCTGCAGCCGTGCGCAGCTAAACAGCCACCCCCTCTATCGATGTAATTGCTTGGAGCAGCCACCATCCCAACCGGAGGTAGCAATGCGTGTTGCAACTCCCGCAATAAGCATCACCGTAGAAGACGCTATTATGGGGCCCCAAACACAACATTTAGCTGATGAAGTTGGTAATTTTGTCCTCCAGCGTAAAGATCAACTGTTCTCTTATCAGCTTGCTGTCGTGGTAGATGATGCGCAGCAAAAAATAAGTCATATTATTCGGGGTAGTGACCTTTACCAACAAACACCTCAGCAAGTCTGGCTGCAAGCGTGTTTAGACTACAAACAACCTAGTTATGGGCACCTACCTATTATTATCAACGGTCAAGGGCAAAAGCTAAGCAAGCAAAATCTAGCAACTCCATTAGACATGCTGCAGGCACCAGCCTTAATGTCTGAAGCCTTGGAACGTCTTGGCCACCCTGCGCCATGTGGCTTGCGCCAAGCCCCTGTGGCAGAACAATTGGAGTGGGCCGCTGGGCAATGGGATATTGAATGTGTACCCAAACGCATGCAGGATCCTATTGCCTTTGTCTAGCTAGCTGGGCAGTGGTAGAATGCGCGCTACGTTTGTTTTTTGATTTTTCACCGAACTGAGTTGATGACTTCTATGGGTTTTATTTCTAGGCTGGTTAACAGGGTCAAAGGCGATCAACCAGCAGCAACAACGCCCGACGGGCCTAACATCATCACTCGAGATCATCATGGTATTTCTCGCCGCGACATCAGTGACAACGCACTGAAGGTGCTTTATCGTCTCAAAGATGCGGGTTACCAAGGTTTTTTGGTAGGGGGAGGTGTGCGCGACATACTGTTAGGAAAACAACCAAAAGATTTTGATATTGCCACCGACGCGCACCCAGAACAAGTGCATAAGCTATTTAGAAACTCTATCCTTATTGGCCGTCGCTTTCGCTTAGTGCACGTGCGTTTTGGCCGTGAGATTATCGAAGTGGCTACCTTTCGAGCAAGCCACCACGCTAGTGAAAATAGCAACCAGGCCAAACAAGCTGAAAATGGTATGTTATTGCGTGACAATGTTTATGGCACAGTAGATGACGACGCGATGCGACGTGATTTCACCATCAACGCTATGTACTACAACATTAATGGCTTCACCATCCATGACTTTGCTGGAGGTATTGAAGACATAGAAAAACGTAGTATCCGCATTATTGGCGACCCTCAGGCCCGTTACCGAGAAGATCCAGTACGTATGCTCAGGGCCATTCGTTTTGCCGCCAAGTTAGATTTTGTCATTGATCCTGCTACAGCAGAGCCAATGCATACACTGGGTCACCTTCTCGAACCGATACCTGCAGCGCGAATGTTTGAGGAAATATTGAAGTTGCTGTTATCTGGTAATGGAGAACAGACATACTATTTATTGCGCGATTATGATTTATTTAAGTTTTTATTCCCTGCGACTGACGCAGCGATTGAAAGTGATATCACAGAAGATTTCCAAGTAGAAGATTTTGTTATTTTAGCACTGCGTAATTCTGACGAACGCATTGCTCAAGGTAAGAGCGTCACACCAGCTTATTTATTGGCGGCTCTGTTATGGCATCCCCTGCAACAAAAATTAGCACAAATTCGTAATATGCCTCCCATTCCTGCAATGCACCAAGCGGCGCAAGATGTCATATTACAGCAAGTTAAATACACCTCTATTCCGAGACGATTTAGTACCCCCATGAAGGAAATATGGGACATGCAACTCAGACTTCCACGACGCCACGGCAGCAGGGCAGCAGAGTTAGTAGACAATAAACGTTTTAGGGCCGCTTATGATTTTATATTATTACGCGAAGCCGGTGGTGAAGATCTAGAAAACCTTGGCGAATGGTGGACAGAATACCAGTTTGCAAGTGGTGAAAGGCGTGAGCAAATGACCAAAGATCTAGGTAAAGCCGCACCCAAAAAACGTGTGCCCAAAAAGCCAAAAGAGAATGAAGATGGTTAACGCGTACATTGGCTTAGGCAGCAATTTAGATAACCCAATAGAACACATTCACCAGGCAGTAGAAGACCTAAAAATATTGCCAAAAAGTCGAGTAATGTTGGCATCTAAGCTCTACTTGAGTAAGCCCGTGGGGCCTCAAGACCAAGATGATTTTATCAATTCAGTGGTGATGCTAGAGACCACTCTAGAGCCGCTGGCGCTGCTAGACCATTTGCAAGCCATAGAACAAAGCCATCAACGAGTGCGCGAACGGCATTGGGGGCCCCGCACACTCGATTTAGACTTACTATTATTTGGCGATCTGAGCATTCAAAACGCTCGCTTAACAGTGCCCCATGCAGAGATAAATAACCGAGACTTTGTTATTGGCCCATTGTATGAACTTTGCCCAGAATTAGCTTTACCCAATGGTACAAAGATTCAAGACCTGTTGCAGCATTGCCCAATAGATGGTTTAGTCTGCCTTGACAGTTAACTCAATAACAGTGCCTTGCACAACCATTTGGAGCTAATATCCCATGTCTAAAACCACGCTGCACAGCCTAATGCGCCTTAAACAAGCCGGTGAAAAAGCGACATGTCTTACCAGTTACGACGCCAGTTTCACCCAGCGAGTCAACCAAGCTGGCGTAGATATTATCTTGGTGGGTGATTCTTTAGGCATGGTATTGCAAGGTCATGATTCCACGCTTCCTGTGACCATGGAGCAAATGGTCTATCACACACGCTGTGTAGAAGTGGGCAATAGTGACGCTTTGATTATGGCTGATATGCCATTTATGAGTTACCGTACTATCGAACAAGCCATGACCAACGCTACAGATTTGATGCAGGCGGGGGCCCAAATTGTTAAATTAGAGGGTGGACTTTGGCTCAAGCCCACCATCCAAAAGCTCTTCGAACAAGGTATTCCCGTGTGCGCACACCTTGGGTTAACGCCTCAAGCCGTAAATAAATTAGGTGGCTACCGTGTACAAGGTAAATCTCCAGAACAAGCAGCAGGTCTCCTGCAAGAAGCCATTGAACTCGAAGCAGCGGGTGCGAGTATGATTTTATTAGAATGTGTACCAAGTAGTTTAGGTAAAGCCATCACCCAAGCTGTTGCTGTGCCAGTTATTGGTATTGGTGCAGGTGCAGACACGGACGCTCAAGTGCTCGTGATTTACGATATGCTGGGCATTACTCCAGGCAAGCCTGCGCGCTTTGTAAAGAACTTCTTACAGCAAGAAGGTGACATACTCTCAGCCTTAGAGGCTTATGTCTCAGAAGTCAAAGCGGGTCTTTTTCCAGCCCCTGAGCATTGTTTCAGCTAAATTTTCGACATTATATTTATGCATACCATCGACCGTATTAGTCAATTGCGCAGCCACCTTTGGCAAGCCAAATTAGAACATAAAAAGATTGCTTTTGTGCCCACTATGGGCAATTTGCATGAAGGTCACTTACAGCTTATCGACCGGGCTTTAGAAGAGTCTGACTTGGTGGTTGCCAGCATTTTTGTCAACCCTCTGCAATTTGGTCCTGGAGAAGATTTCAATGGTTACCCGCGCACCTTTATGTCTGATCAAGAAAAACTAATGAGCCGCGGTTGCCATGTGTTATTTGCGCCATCAGTGGGTGAAATGTATCCCACAACTAACCTAAGTTTGACCTTAGTTAGCGTACCTCACCTAGATAGTCTTTTGTGCGGTAAAAGTCGACCTGGACACTTTACCGGAGTAGCAACAGTAGTCACCAAGTTATTGGGCATTGTGCAGCCAGATGTGGCTATTTTTGGATTAAAAGATTACCAGCAGTTTTTGGTCATTCAACAAATGACCGATGATCTGTGCTTGCCTGTTAACATTATTGGCGCCCCCATAGCACGCGCCGAAACTGGCCTCGCATTAAGTTCACGTAACGGTTATCTTAGCGCAGAGGAATTAGACCGAGCTGCCCAGTTGTATGCCTGTCTAGTTTCTTGTCGAATGGCCCTTGAAGCCGGTGAAACTGATCTGTTAAAACTCGAAGAAGTGGCCCAATGTAAGCTCGAAACTATTGGCTTTAAGCGCGATTACTTCAAAATTTGTCGCCAAAATGACTTACAAGCGCCTACTTTAGATGACAATCAACTGGTCATCGTCGCAGCCGCTTACTTAGGCAAAGCTAGACTCATTGATAACATCCGCTTTACCCTCACTTGCAGAGTTTAGAGTAAAGCAGCCACTAACCGCATGTAAAAACTGTGAAGCCTCCCAAGAAGACCTATTCACCAAGCACTAGAAACTCAAATGGAGTCAATCTAGATTGGCTTATACCCCGTACATATCTGCCATCGCTTCTAAGCCAACAGGACGAATTTTACTCGCGTTGCCCGCTGCACCAAAAGCCTCATAACGTGCCTGGCATAGGGTCTGCATCGCATTCATCGTCACAGCGAGAAATTTACGCGGATCAAATTCACTTGGATTTTCGGCTAAGAAGCGTCGTACAGCACCCGTTGAGGCCAAGCGCAAATCGGTATCAATATTGACTTTGCGTACGCCATGCTTAATACCTTCTACAATCTGTTCGACTGGCACACCATAGGTCTCAGGAATGGCGCCGCCAAATTCATTGATCACAGCGAGCCAGTCTTGGGGCACAGACGACGAGCCATGCATGACAAGATGGGTATTAGGAATCTTACTATGGATCTCTCGAATTCGGTCGATGGCCAAAATATCCCCAGTTGGTGGGCGGGTAAATTTATAGGCTCCGTGACTCGTCCCACAGGCTATTGCTAAGGCATCAACTTTAGTTTTGGCAACAAAATCTACGGCTTCATCAGGGTCTGTTAACATTTGTTCAAGGGTTAATTTGCCAACCGCACCCACACCATCTTCTTCGCCCGCCTCACCTGTTTCTAAAGAACCCAAACAGCCTAATTCTCCTTCCACAGAAACACCACACGCATGGGCCATTTCAACGGTTCGCTGGGTGACCTCTACATTGTAATCATAGCTGGTTGGTGTTTTAGAATCTTCACCTAAAGACCCATCCATCATCACTGAGGAGAAGCCCATAGCAATAGCGCGCTGGCAAGTAGAAGCCGAATTACCGTGGTCTAAATGCATGCACACTGGAATGTGTGGAAATTCCTCAATAGCGGCCAAGATCATGTGTTTTAAAAAATTTGATCCAGCATACTTGCGAGCGCCCGCTGAAGCTTGCACGATCACTGGACTGTCCGATGCGTCGGCAGCCTGCATAATGGCCCGCATTTGTTCCAGATTGTTGACATTATAAGATGGAATACCGTAGCTATTCTCTGCGGCATGATCCAAAAGTTGACGCATGCTAACTAAAGCCATGAGTGTTCTCCCTATAGGGTAAGTTAAATTCTAATTACAGGCCACGTTGCTCTAGAATGGCCACTGCAGGCAATTCCTTGCCTTCCACAAATTCAAGAAATGCACCACCACCAGTGGAAATATAAGACACTTGATCTGCAATATTATATTTATCTACAGCCGCCAGTGTATCACCACCACCGGCGATAGAAAATGCAGGCGATGCGGCGATGGCGTGTGACAAAATTTCAGTACCACCGCCAAACTGATCAAATTCAAATACCCCCAGAGGCCCATTCCAAATAATAGTCCCCGCATTTTTAATAATGCTGGCGAGATGAAGTGCCGTGTCTGGGCCCACATCCATAATCATCTCATCAGCAGCAACATTGGCTGCATCTTGAGTAGTTGCAGTGGCGGTTTCACTGAATTCTTTGGCGGTCACTACATCCGTTGGCAGTGGGATGGCTGTTTTTTCCATTAAGGCTTTTGCGTTAGCAACGAGATTAGGTTCATACAAGGACTTGCCTATGGCACATCCTGATGCAGCAAGAAAGGTGTTAGCTATGCCACCACCAACAATAAGTTGATCTACTTTGTCAGCTAAGGTTTCTAGCACCATGAGCTTAGTAGACACTTTAGAGCCACCCACAATAGCGATAAAAGGGCGTTTGGGGTTATCTAACGCTTTACCTAAGGCGTCAAGCTCAGCGACTAACAGCGGTCCAGCACAGGCAATTTTTACAAACTTAGCAATGCCATGGGTACTCGCCTGAGCTCGGTGCGCAGTGCCAAACGCATCGTTCACATAAACGTCACACAAGGCTGCCATTTTTTTTGCTAAAGCATCATCATTGGCTTTTTCACCAACATTAAAACGACAGTTTTCTAAAATCACTAATTCGCCGTCGTTAATGTCCACCCCTTGTAACCAGTCTTTCTGCAAACGCACATGGCACTGCAATTTTGCCCCTAGATAGTCTGCCACGGGCGCTAAAGAAAACTGTTCATCATAAACACCTTCTTGTGGGCGTCCCAAGTGTGACATCACCATCACTTTAGCACCTAACTGCAAGGCCATTTTGATGGTTGGTAATGCTGCTCGTAAACGAGCATCACTGCTTATTGCGCCATCTTTAATGGGTACGTTGAGATCTTCACGGATTAATACCCGCTGACCACGCAAATCTAAATCGGTCATTTTAATGATGGTCATGGGTTTTCCTGAGCAGTTACCAGATCTGTTTTGAACATAGCCAAGGCCACGTCAATCATTCGATTAGCGTATCCCCATTCGTTATCATACCAAGCTAGAATCTTAATGAGCTGGCCCATTTTCATGGTTTGGGTGGCGTCAAAAGAAGCTGATTTCGAACAATGGTTAAAATCAATCGACACTAACGGTTGTTCATTATAACCCAGCACCTCATGGCGATCTTGAGCCACAGCATGGGCCATAATTTGGTTAACTTCAGCCGCTGTCACATCACGGCTTGGACGGAATACTAAATCGACTACAGACACATTAATGGTGGGCACACGCATAGAAATACCAGTGATCTTATCTGCCAGTTCTGGCAATACCCAACCCAAGGCGTCACTGGCGTGAGTAGATGTAGGTATTATTGATTGGGTGGCCGAGCGGCCCCGTCTCAAATCTGTTTTATCAATCACTGTATCAGTGAGCACCTGACCATTGGTGTAGGCATGTATGGTGGTCATTAAACCATCTTCAATACCAATGGTATCATTGATGGGTTTTAAGACAGGAGCCATGCAATTAGTGGTGCAAGAGGCATTGGAGACGATTCGATGCCAAGGTTTAAGCTGATCATGATTGATACCATAAACCACCGTAATATCCACCTCCGTGCCCGCGGCAGCTCCAATCAAAACCTTGCTCGCACCCGCGTTTAGGTGCTGTTGAGCCCGTTTACGGTCGCTCATGTTACCTGAACACTCCAACACTAAATCAATACCCAAATCAGCCCAAGGCAGAGTATCGGCGTCAGCGACTTGTAGCAAATCAATATTTGTCATACCTTGATCTGTGACCACCTGCATGCCTTGATCCGTCGCCTCTACGGTGGCTGGAAAAACGCCATGCACTGAATCGTAGCGCGTTTCGTAAACTACCGATTCAGCAATACCTAAGTCATTAATGGCGACTATCTGTAATTGATTTTCTAGTCCACGTTCCACAATGGCCCGCAAAATTGCTCGACCAATACGGCCATAGCCGTTGATCGCAATACGTTTAGCTGCCAGCATAATTTTGACCTTATGGCTGTGATTTAATTACAACAACTCAGTGACGGTAGTGGCAATATTGTCTGCGGTAAAACCATACATTTTGAACAGCTCATGGGCTGGTGCAGATGCACCAAAGTCAGTCATGCCAATCACCTTGCCGGCTAATCCAACATACTTATACCAATAGTCTGTGTGGGCCGCTTCAACAGCAACACGGGCGGTGATGGAAGGCGGTAACACGTGCGCCTGGTATTCAGCATCCTGACGCTCAAACAATTCAGTACAGGGCATTGATACCAATCTGACCCTGTGGCCTTGCTTAGTCAGGGTATCTGTCGCTTGTTGAGCGATGCCGACCTCAGAACCAGTGGCAATAATAATCGCTTCAGGAACACCTTGGCAGTCTTGCAGAATATAACCACCTCGAGCCACATTAGCTAACTGTGATGCATTGCGCTGCTGATGGGACAAATTTTGGCGCGAAAAAATTAGGGCTGAGGGGCCATCTGTGCGCTGGAGGGCAGTTTTCCAAGCCACTGCAGATTCTACCGTGTCACATGGTCGCCATGTATCGAGATGCGGCGTTAAGCGTAAGTTGGCTATTTGTTCGACAGGCTGATGGGTTGGGCCATCTTCACCCAAACCGATAGAATCGTGGGTATAAACAAACAACACACGCTGGCGCATTAAGGCCGCCATGCGCACAGCATTGCGAGCGTATTCCATAAACACAAGAAAAGTAGCGCCGTAAGGAATAAAACCACCGTGCAGAGCCATACCATTCATCATGGCAGACATAGCAAATTCGCGCACACCATAAAACACGTAGTTACCGCTCGCATCATCTCTGGTAATGCCTTTTGTGCCAGACCACTTGGTAAGGTTAGATCCTGCAAGGTCTGCAGAGCCACCTAAAAGTTCAGGCAATAGTGGACCAAACGCATTAATAGAATTTTGTGAGGCCTTGCGACTGGCAATATTAGAACCTTCAGCTTGCAACTGTTCTACATAAGCTTGAGCTTGGGCTTCAAAATCTGCTGGCAAGTCTCCTGCTACCCGGCGCAAAAGCTCAGTGGCTAGATCAGGGTGAGCCTTGTGGTACGCGTTAAAGGATTGGTTCCAAATCTGTTCGGCGTCGTCACCCGCATCAAGGGCACTCCATTCTTCGTAGACCTCTGCCGGAATGTCGAATGCACCATAGGTCCAGTCCAGTTCTTTGCGCGCTAAGGCAATTTCATCTGCTCCCAAGGGCGCACCATGGCAGTCCTCTTTACCTTGCTTATTAGGTGATCCGAAACCAATAATGGTTTTACAGCAAATTAATGTGGGTTGCTCAGTGTTACTTTTAGCCGCTTCAATAGCAGCAAACAAAGCATCTGCATCGTGGCCATCAATGGCAGGAATAACCTGCCAACCATAGGCTTCAAAACGCTTCGGCGTATCATCAGTAAACCAACCCTCTACTTCACCATCAATAGAAATACCATTGTCGTCGTAAAAAGCAATCAATTTGCCGATGCCTAGAGTGCCCGCCAAGGAGCAAGCCTCATGGGATACACCTTCCATCAAACAGCCGTCACCTAGGAAGGTATAAGTGTGGTGATCAATAATATTGTGCCCCGGACGGTTAAATTGAGCCGCCAAGGTTTTTTCTGCCAAGGCCATGCCAATGGCATTAGTCATTCCTTGCCCTAACGGACCTGTGGTTGTTTCGATACCGGGTGCATAACCATATTCAGGGTGGCCCGCAGTTTTGGAGTGCAGCTGACGAAAGCTTTTCACATCGTCAATGGCTAACTCATAGCCGCTCAAGTGCAGCAGCGAGTAGAGCAGCATTGAACCATGGCCATTGGATAAGACAAAGCGATCTCGGTTTAACCATTCGGGGTTAGCCGGATTATGGCTCATGAAATCGTTCCATAAAACTTCAGCAATATCAGCCATGCCCATGGGCGCACCTGGGTGGCCAGAGTTAGCTTGTTGGACAGCATCCATACTAAGGGCTCGGATGGCATTAGCTAAGTCGCGACGAGTAGGCATGAAAAGAATCCTTTAAAAAGGTTAAATACACAAATTGAGTACTAATTTAAGCCGTGTATTTTCCCTTACTCAAGCCTAAGACACAATCAAGAAATCCCTTTCTGGGCTAATAAACAGCATTTTATAGCTAATCTCAGAAAGTAACTGAAGATTCACCTTCAATGACACTACCAAGATTTTTCACTTTAAGAATTGACAGGCTAACCAATTGACGCAGTGGTCTAATTATTTATCGCGCCAGTCCAGTCAATGCAATCCAAGGTTCCATATCCCCAGCCATACCCTCGGCTGTGCCCAAATCGATCTTTTTAACAGTAAAGCCTGCATTGTTAACATGGTCTTCTAATTCAGCTTGAGAATAATAGGCGTAATACCGGCCATACCTATCCCGTTGTGATCCTTGGCCCAATTTCATACCCAAGTGCAAAAAGCCTTTGGGTTTCAGAGCTCTATGCAGGGCCAACAAAATAAACCCTAAATCTTTAGTATGGGCATGCAATAAACTGAAATTAGCCCACACACCATGGTAGAGGTCAGTGGCATCAATATCACTAAAATTTGTCTGCCGAGCGTTTATAGTGAACTTTTCATTAGCCAACTTTACCATTTCTGCGGCAGCATCAACGGGATCAACGAGTAATCCTTTGTCGCGCATAACTGCAGCAGCATGAGCTGGGCCACAACCTAAATCAAGGATGCAGTCACTGGCTTTGAAGCGATCAATAAAGCACATCAATATTGGGTCTTCTTCGAGCCCATCCACCATTTTTAAATAACGCTCAACTTGGCGATTATAAACGCCAATGGTTTTCTGATCTGTCATTAAATGTAGCTCCTTTTCAAATAGCTTTCCACATGGCTTTTTACATACCTTATTCAAATGCTTTTTTCAGTGCAATATTTTTAAGTAATCCACCTGCATTAGCGACCTAAAGGTTCATCTTCAACTTTGATCAGACAAGCGCTTTAGAGTGAACCCAAAGTGACACTTTGGAGATGTAAATGCGTCCTATCCCAATAATCTTATATTATATGACTTAAATGTCGACTACAGCGTCAATAAGCCATGCATTCCTGCAACCTGTAGCTTATAATAAGCGCCGGTTCTGCAAACCTCATCGCAGCAACCAAGGAATCAGCGAAACAACAAGTTTGGCTGGTAATTAAGTCACTGTTAAGGATGTCCGTAAAGCATTCATTAGCATTCAATTACGAGGCATGGTTATGAACCAATACACTTTATTTACGTCCGAATCAGTATCCGAAGGACACCCTGACAAAATCGCTGATCAAATTTCTGATGCCATCCTTGATGCCATGTTGGAAAAAGATCCAGAATCCCGTGTCGCTGTAGAAACCCTTATTAAAACTGGACTCGTTCTAGTGGCAGGCGAAGTTCGCACTGACTCTTGGGTGGACATTGAAGACATCGTGCGTGAAGTGATTACAGACATCGGCTACACGTCCTCAGAAATGGGCTTTGATGGCGCCTCATGTGCTATTTTAAATGCCATTGGCAAGCAATCTTCTGACATTGCTATGGGTGTCGATGAAAGCGCTGACAGCAATAAGGAACAAGGTGCTGGCGACCAAGGCTTGATGTTTGGCTATGCCAGTAATGAAACTGAAAGCCTAATGCCTGCACCCATTCACTATGCCCACAAATTAATGCAACAGCAGGCTAAAGTCCGAAAAGATGGTACCTTGCCTTGGTTGCGCCCAGACGCCAAGAGTCAACTGACTTTCCGTTATGGCAGTGATGGTAAGCCTTTGTCTGTGGATGCCGTCGTCGTCTCCACTCAACATAGCGCCGATATCAACTTAGCCAGCCTTCGTGCTGCAGTCATGGAACATATTATCCGTCCTGTGATTCCAGCCCATTGGCTCACGGCAGACACTCAATATCACATTAACCCCACGGGCAATTTTGTTATTGGTGGGCCAGTAGGTGACTGTGGCTTAACAGGACGTAAAATTATCGTTGATACCTATGGCGGTATGGCACGCCACGGTGGCGGTGCATTTTCTGGTAAAGACCCATCGAAAGTGGATCGGAGTGCCGCTTATGCAGGCCGCTACGTGGCAAAGAATATCGTGGCTGCAGGATTAGCCGAGCGCTGTGAGATACAGATATCTTACGCCATTGGTGTTGCCGAACCCACCTCTATCAGCCTTAATACCTTTGGTAGTGGCAAGATTAGTGATGCTGACATTGAAGCTCTAGTGCGCAGTCATTTTGATCTTAAAGCAGGAGGTCTGGTTGAAATGTTAGATTTAAAACGCCCAATCTACCGAGACACAGCCGCCTATGGTCATTTTGGCCGTGACAACCCCAATTTCACTTGGGAGCACACTGACAAGGCTGAAATTCTGCGTCTGGCAGCTGGCTTATAAGCCATGCGCACACCTCGCCTGTATACTCCACAGCCACTGCCTTTAGGACAAACTATTGAACTAGAGGCGGCAGCTGGGCATTATGTAGGCAAGGTCCTTCGAATGCAGGAAAAACAAGAAGTTATCCTGTTTAACGACACTGGAACGCAAGTAAGCGCTCACATTTCAAACATTAGCAAGAAGATTGTTAGGGTGTTGATTAGTGCTCAATTAAAGGCACCCAAGGCGTCTTTACTGTACACCCACTTAGGGCAGGTTATGTCTCGTGGGGAACGCATGGACTATGCGATCCAAAAAGCCACTGAACTTGGGATCAATGAAATCACGCCGCTATATAGTAGCCGCTGTGAAGTTAAGCTGGACCATCAACGGCAAATTAAACGCCTCGCTCACTGGCAGCAAATTGCCATCAGTGCTTGCGAACAAAGTGGGCGCATCGACGTACCCTTAATTCACACTCCACAAGCGTTAAGCACTTGGCTTGAAAACACTTCAGCCGAGGTTAAGTTGGTGTTACACCCCCATGAAACTAGACCTTTAGAAGCGCAAAAAGCGCCTTTAAGTTGTGCCCTTTTAGTGGGGCCAGAGGGTGGGTTCACTCTAGAGGAAGTTGAGCAAGCGCATGCAGAGGGCTATACTGGGCTAAGTCTAGGGCCTCGTATACTGCGCACAGAAACAGCCCCCATAGCCGCTTTAACCTTATTGCAATACGTTTGGGGTGACCTTTCACCCCGACTCACTGAGATACAAGACAAATGACGATACGCTTAGGCATCATCATGGACCCTATCCACAATATTAACTTCAAAAAAGATAGCTCCCTAGCTATGCTTTGGGCCGCCCAAGACCTAGGCTGGCAGATATTTTACATGGAACCACAACACCTCTATGCAGAGCAAGGTGTTGCCATGGGGCTCATGGCACCATTGAGTGTGATGCGTGATGCGCATCATTTTTATGAGCTAGACGAGCAACTTGCATCGCCACTTGGCGATCTAGACGTGATTCTAATGCGCAAAGACCCTCCTTTTGATAGTCAATTTTTACACACCACCTATCTTTTGAGTCAAGCTGAAGATGCGGGAGCTTTGATTATCAATAAGCCTCAAAGCCTGCGCGACTGCAACGAAAAACTATTTGCAACACAATTCCCAGAATGTTGTCCAGAGGTACTGGTGGCTAGTGATGCCAAGGTACTTAAAGCCTTCCACGCACGCCATGGCGATGTCATTTTCAAACCGCTTGATGGCATGGGAGGCACGTCTATTTTTCGGGCCCGCAAAGACGAACCTAATCTCAATGTAATCATTGAGACTCTGACTGAATTTGGTCAACAACAGATTATGGTGCAGCGCTATTTACCAGCGATTAAAGACGGTGATAAGCGCATCCTAATGATTAACGGCTATCCCGTTGATCACGTTTTAGCGCGCATTCCATCATCAGGTGAAACCCGCGGCAACTTGGCCGCTGGTGGCTCTGGCGTTGCTAGGCCCCTAAGTGAGCGTGATCAGTGGATCTGTGAACAAATTGGACCCACACTGAGGGCTAAAGAAATTCATTTTGCAGGCCTAGACGTTATCGGTGATAGTCTTACAGAAATCAACGTCACAAGCCCGACCTGTATTCGTGAGATTGACGATCAAACGGGCTCTAATATCGCCGCTGTGCTGATGCAGCACATTAGCCAGTTATTGGCTGCAAGGAGTACTTAATGACGGCAAAACCTAACACCAACAGTTTGCATCATTTTATGCTGATCTCCATGCCCCAAATGGAAGACGAGAACTTTGTTCGTAGCTTAGTCTACATCTGTGAACACAGCGAAAAAGGCGCCATGGGCCTAGTCATTAATCGAGCAAATGACATTGCTTTTACAGATATACTGCCACAACTTGATATCTCCGATGCTAATGTAATAGACGTCGAACAACCAATATTTACTGGTGGCCCCGTGCAACCTGAACATGGTTTTGTATTGCACACGCCGTTACGCAATAAACAATGGAAATCTAGTATTCGGGTTTCCGAAGACTTGTGCCTCACCACCTCATCTGATGTGATTAACGATATTGCCCACGCCGCAGGCCCAGAACACAGTCTAATTGCCTTGGGCTATGCTGGATGGGGACCCGGCCAACTGGAGCAAGAACTAGCTGAGAATGCTTGGCTTTGCTGCCCATTTGACGCAGACATTGTATTTAATATGGCCCCTGAGGATCGCTTCCAAGCAGCGGCTGACTTATTAGGCATTGATATTAATCTCATTTCCACCAAGATTGGCCATGGATAAGCCTCTTAATCTACTGGGTTTTGACTTTGGAAGTAAACGCATCGGAGTCGCCTTTGCGAGCAATCCTCTGACCCAGCCTGTTGTATTAGCTCCCATAAAGGCTCAGGATGGTATCCCCAACTGGCAGACTTTGGAAAGCCTCATCAGCGAGTGGCAAGCACAAGCATTTGTAGTTGGAATTCCGTATAATATGGACGGTTCGATTGGCGAAATGGCCCTAAGAGCGCGAAAATTTGCCAACCGTTTAGGGGCGCGTTTTGACCGTCCCTGTTATGTAGTGGACGAACGTCTATCCACCCAAACCGCTAAACGAGAGCACCTGGATGCGGGTGGTGGCAAGGATTGGAAAAAGTATGGAGTCGATGGCATCGCTGCTGGATTAATACTGCAAAGTTGGTTTAATGAGACTGAACACCGCTTATCAAACGTGCCATTTTTGACCTAAACGACGCTACTTTAATGAGATGCGTCTAACACCTACAAAGAGGAAGCCTGATGGGAGCCACACCAAACCAGCAACACCCAGAATTAGCAGACACTCCCGCCCTCGTTAGCCATTTGTTAGACCAAATCAATCAACTTATTAATACCCAAGCTCTTGATCAACCTCTGGTTATTGGCATCCATACAGGTGGAGTCTGGCTAGCGAAGGTGATCGCTGAACATCTTCAAGCACCTTTGGGTCAACTAGATATTGCTTTCTATCGAGATGATTTCTCGAAAAATGGTCTTCATCCCCAAGTGAGCCCCTCTTCCCTGCCCTTCAACATTAATGACCGCCACTTGTTACTTGTTGATGACGTGTTGATGAGTGGCCGCACAGTCCGTGCGGCGATGAATGAATTGTTTGACTTTGGCCGACCCGCCAGCATAAAACTGGTGACATTATGCAGCGTAAATCAACGTGAATTGCCCATTCAAGCGGATGTTTGCGCCCTAGCCTTAGATTTAGAAGCAGGACAGTACCTGCAACTTGATGGCCCTGAAAATTTAAAATTATCTATTATTGAGCAAGCCAATCATGAGTAATTTAGCAGAGTTGCAGCTCACCAAAAGGGGTGAATTGCGCCACTTTTTAACCCCAGAGGGGTTAAATCGGATAATGTTAGAACGCATTTTAGATACTGCGGATTCATTTGTAGTGGTGGGTAATCAAGAGGTGAAAAAGGTGCCTCTCTTGCGTGGTCGGACTGTAGTGAACTTGTTTTTTGAAAACTCTACTCGCACCCGTAGCACTTTTGAACTGGCGGCCCAACGCTTGTCAGCCGACGTACTCACCTTAGACATAAAAACTTCAGCTGCCAGCAAAGGCGAAAGTCTGCTCGACACCTTGCAGAACCTGCGTGCCATGCACAGTGACATGTTTGTCGTGCGGCACAGTGATTCGGGGGCCGCTCATTTTATCGCAGAGCAAGTGACACCAGATGTGGCCATTATAAATGCTGGCGACGGACGCCATGCCCACCCTACTCAAGCCATGCTCGACATGCTCACTATTCGCCGCCACAAAGGATCCTTCGAACCGCTCTCTGTAGCTATTGTAGGGGACATTCTTCATTCCCGAGTGGCTCGCGATCAGATCCATGCTTTAAAGACCTTAGGCTGCACCGACATCCGTCTAGTGGCTCCTCACACGCTTATGCCCTATGCGATTGAGAGCATGGGAGTCACCACCCATAGCAGCATGGACAGTGGGATCAATAACGTCGATGTTGTGATCATGCTCCGGTTACAGACAGAGCGTATGGCTTCTGCTTTTTTACCTTCTGCAGGTGAGTACTTTCGTTTATATGGCCTCACTAAAGAACGTTTGTCCCAAGCCAAACCCAATGCCATAGTGATGCATCCAGGCCCTATAAATCGTGGTATTGAAATTGAATCTGCGGTCGCAGATGGCCCTCAATCTATGATTTTAAATCAAGTAGGGTATGGCATTGCCCTGCGCATGGCAGTCATGTCCATGGCCATGAGTGGTCAAATGCAGCAACGCCAAACCGAGGCCAAACAAGCATCTAGCCTAACAGGAGAGCTGCATAAATGAGCATCATCATTCGTGGCGCACGCCTTATTGATCCAAGTAAGCAACTGGATCAAGTCTCAGATATACACGTTCAAGCCGGTCGCATAAAAAGTTTAGGCCACCTTGCTGACCAAAGTTCAGATCTTGAAATTGATGCTAAAGGGTTGATTTTAAGCCCTAGCTTTTTAGACCTGCATACCTGCCTAAGGGACCTTAATCAAATCCAAAAAGGCACCATTGCCAGTGAAACTCAAGCTGCGGCCAGCGCTGGTTTTACGCATTTATGCCCCAGTCCAGATACCCAACCCTGCAGTGATTCTGGCTCTGTAATCAGCTTAATTAAAAGCAAGGCTGCAGCTGCAGGGTTTTGTGAATTACTACCAGTAGCCGCCCTTACTCAAGACTTAAAGGGCTCTCAACTGAGTAATATGGAAGCTCTTGCGCAAGCTGGATGTATTGGTTTTAGCAACGCCGGTTACGACATAGACAATAATACCGTGTTGTTACGATGTTACGAATATGCGGCTACCTTTGGTCTTAAAGTGCTAGTGCAAGCCCAAGACCGACAACTGGGTGATGGCCACATGCACGCTGGTGCCACCGCTACCCGGATGGGTTTAGATGGCATACTTGTGATTGCAGAAACTCTGTCTATCAGCCGACATTTACAATTTATGCAACACACCGGTGTCAGTGGTCATTTCAATCAACTTACTAGTGCGGCAGGAGTTGACCTCATCCGTCAAGCCAAGGCACAAGGCATGGATGTCACTGCAGATGTAGGCATAGCACATTTATGCTTTACTGATACTGCCATCGAAGGTTATCAAAGCCAATACCATGTGCAGCCGCCATTGCGCGAGGAGTCAGACCGTAAAGCTCTTTTAATAGGCATTGAAGACGGCACCTTGGACGCAATCTGTTCAGCCCACCAGCCCCACGAATCTGCTGCAAAGTGCGCACCTTTTGCTGCTACAGCAACAGGCATGGCTATGTATGATATGTTAGTTCCTCTGATTCAAAAACTAGTGCAGGCAGGGGATCTGACCTGGACTGCAGCTATTCGAGCGTTGAGTTGCAACAGCACCAAGATTGCAGTTGGCACAACCACAAGCCTCACTATCGGTGAAGCAGCTAACCTGACCTTAATCGATCCCTCCCATGAATGGACCTTGGATGCGTCTAGTCAACTCAGCCGAGGTACCAATCAAGCTCTCGCCCAACAAAAACTAAAAGGACGAGCCCAGTTAACTCTAAAGGATGGATTAATAACTTACAAAAGGTAATATTAAAGTTACAATAGAAAACATTTAATTGCCTCTTTTATCTATTTTAATTTAGTAATTTTGATAATAATAGACACGTTATCATTTTAAGTGAAAAAACATACATGAGTATTATCGATCTTTCAACCGTGTCTGAACTCACCACTCGTCAGGCTGCTACCCTTTTAAATGTCTCTGTGCGAACCGTTCAACTGTGGGTAGAAAGTGGTGTTTTACAAGCTTGGAAAACAGCAGGTGGTCACCGCCGTATTAGTGTCGGGTCTATTCAACAATTACTCGACGAAAAGCAAGATAAACAAACTCCTATTCGCAGACCTAATACTAAAGGCCCTGTGACAGTGCTTATAGTAGACGACGATAAAGACACCTTATTATTATATAAGATGCTCATTAATAATTGGTTCCCAAGTCTACAGGTAGAAACTGCCGAAGATGGTATTGACGCGTTGGTTAAAATTGGTACATTCAAACCTACGGTGCTGATTACTGATTTACAAATGCCACAATTGGATGGCTTTGCTATTATTGAACGCCTACATAATGATTCCCAATATGACTATCTTACAGCCATCGTGGTGACGGGTATGGGCGCAGCCGAAGTCACTGCCAGTAATTTACCCAATAGTGTGCCCGTATTGCACAAACCCATTCCAGTGGAAGAATTAAAGGAATTGGTGCTGCAGGCCGTTAAAGACTAACCTTAGTGCTAACATAAAAGGATATGGTGTTTATGGATAGTAACGATTGGACTATTTATAACGGCCTTATGCCTGCTATTGAATACGACCCTGTAACACAGCACATTGTTTTTAATGCTGCTTTGTTACAGTTGTTTAACCTACCATCTAGTACCAGCCTGCCTCAGTTTTTAGAAGTGATTACGCCCTTGCTCTGGCAGCAAGTTTGCCAATTAAAAAACGGTCTGAAGCGCAGCAACTGGTGGCCACTGAGGCGATGTCATGGCGCAACCTTGCCTTACAGTCTAGCCGATATCAAAGGCTCAATAAAACTCACAAATTAGATACCATCGAATTTGCACAGTTGGCCTACCACACATTAGCTGGTGAAAACTGGCTGCAACAACATGCGCGTCCAAAAGCTGCTTTAATAGCCCGCCAGCATCATGAACATTGGGACGGCAGCGGTTACCCCATGTCTACTGCTGGTCCAGATATATGTTTAGAGGCACGCTTGGCCAAACTGTATGACAGCTACTTAGGACTCAGAAAAGCCAAGACTTATGCCCAAGCCAATGACCATGCTACCAGTATCAATAAACTAACCTATGGCGATGGTTATTTGCAGCCTAGTCAATTTGACCCACATTTATTAGAACGCTTTTTAAATGCCAAACAAGCCATTGCAACCCTCTATAGTCTCAGCGACTTAGCCAACTGACCTAAGTTGATAGGACTCAAGGGTGGACGCACAGATAAAGGCTCTACCTCTGCCATTGGTCTTTGCTGGGCTTGGGCCACTAAATGACTTAAATTGAGCCCGCACTGACGTCCCTGACAGGCCCCCATGCCTGCCCGGGTGAATCGTTTCAGTTGATTTACTCCAGCACAGCCACTATTCACAATGCTCCTAATCGTTTTTGCATTCACCTGCTCACACCGACATATAATGGTCTCATCTGCAAGTTTAGAAAGCCATTCGGCAGGCCGGTATAGGCGATCTACTAACCCCCTCGCCCAATGTAATTGTTCAACTCTAAAACACAGCCATGAGTAAACCCATTTTTTATGCCACGGACTGACTACTGGAGTATTGAAGACTCTGCCCATACCGGCTACTCGGCCTTCTATTTGAGCCAAGAGGGCTCCGCCAATGCAACCCCCATCTCCAGCAACCTGTACGCCAGGGATGGACGTATAACCCATGACATCAGTTTTTGTCTGCCAGCATTGCTGCCGCTCATTCCACACCTGTGCGCACCTTAACATTTGTGCCATTTGGGTTTGAGCAATAATTCCTTGATGCAACATCACCACTTTACAATCAATGTTATAAACTCTGTCAGACACTGTATAACTTACCCCTGATACCTGCTCATCACCCATAACCTCTAGGTGCGACACGCCGCTAATGTAAGGTATTTTGATACGCTGCACTAAGGTTAACCAAAGGCCTTTAAATAATTCCATTGGATTGGTTAAACCTGCCACTAACCAAGGTATGGCATACCAATAGTTAGATTTTGGTGTGGTGTCAAGAATGGCCTTAATAGCTACGCCTGCGACTCGATACTGCTGTGCCAGCAGGAGTAATAAGGGTCCAGAGCCAACTAAAACAACTTCTTTAGGCATTAAGGCTGAAGACTTTAGGAGAATCTGTCCTGCCCCAGCAGTCAGGACCCCAGGCTTGTGCCAACCTGGAACAGCCATGGGCCTTTCCATGGCCCCATGAGCTAATAACAAATGACTTGTAAGAAAGCTTTTTGTTTCTCCTGCGACGATGGCTGCCACCAAAAATCCCTTTGCATGAGTCTCTATATGCCAGACTTGAACTAGGCTTTGGTAGTCGCAGTTGGCCGCCATAAAGCGCTCTAAAAGTGGTTTACCTGCCCTATAATATGAACCCAATACGCTAGTTTGCTGCTTATCTGCATGGGCTAAATTTCTATAAATCTGACCACCAGCACTGCTAGCTTGGTCTAATACGAGCACTGATAAGCCAGTATTACTCGCTTCTATTGCAGCAGCCATACCCGCAGGCCCAGCCCCGATCACTAAATAGTCATAAATTTGGGCCATTAGTTTACCCCTGCCAGCGCAGTATTAATGCTCATATTGGGTGTGATTTGTGTTAGACAGGCCCTCTGATTAGGCTGTCCATCAATGGCTACAAGGCATTCAAAACAGAACCCTGCATGACAATATGACCCTCTAAGCTCACCACTCACAGGGTGTTGACGGTTAGCCAGATGCCCTAAATAGAGCAAGGCAGCAGCAACATTGAGCTGTTCAGGCACTTGGCATGCAACCCCATTCACAATGATGGGGCATTGGTGCGCATCATCAAGTAAATGATTAAATAGAAAATCGCTCATTACTCATGGCCTCTATAAGATCTAGGGGATCTTCATTGAGAGAATTTAATAACCAATTAGATAGGGGCCCTGCATGAGCTGCCGCAAGCGTAACGCCACTATGACAACATACGCCAAAAGCCCCTTTATATTGTTGAGATTGTTGATAAATGGGAGCCCCATCAGGCGACATAACCCGCAAAGCTCCCCAACTTCGGACCAATTTCAAGTTGGATAAGTTAGGTAGAACAGCCACCGCCTCTTCAGCAATTGAGCTCATTATGTCAAGGCTGGAGCGGTCATCTAAACCCATATGTTCGTATGAGCCACCGACCTGAATCGTGCCTTCGGCAGTTTGGAGTAGTTGGGGAGAAGCGTAATTGAGCATGCCCAAATCTGTGCGCTCAGTAATTAATATTTGGCCTTTAACAGGCCTCACAGGAAGGTGCATTGCGAGCTGCTTACCCAAACGCTGGTTATCTAAACCCGCACAAAGTAGGATTTTTTTACCCACAAAACCCGCCGCTTTAAAGCCATGCCCAAGCACTTCGATGGTGTCAACTCTGCACGAGGACTGATAATCTACGCCACATAATTGGCTGGCTTTTTGCAGTGCCAAGAGCAAATATAAAGGATTAACTTGACCATCTTGTGGACTATATATTGCTCCTACTACGGCTTCACCAAGACCCGGTTGCAACGCCAATGCAGCCTCTCGATTAAGAACATTATAATGAAAAGCACCCTGAGTGTGATCTGCTATAGCAGCCATCTCTTCACTCAAGGTATTAAGGTGACTTTGGCTTAGGGCAAACTCCAACCCTCCCTGCCTTTGATAACCTAAATCAATTTGACTTTGGAAGCTCAACTGCTGGGCAAACTGAGGCCATAGGTCGGCTCCTTGAAGACTCCAATTAGCATAGGCAGGAAAATTGTGGCCTTTTCCTTGTACCCAAATGAGCCCAAAATTACCCACAGATGCACGATAGTCTGTGTCAGATCCATCGAGCACTAAAATACGTGATTGTGGTTGTTTTTGAATTAAACCATAGGCAATCGATGCCCCAACTAAACCGCCACCAACGATGATCCAGTCGTAAGCAGGTGACAAAGGCTTAACGGGCTTCAACGACCACTCTTTCTTGTAAGTGCCCACTCATGCGTTTTTCCCACACTCGAAACAGATACACCAGTGCATAAGTCATGACGAGGTACATAGCCGCAGCTGTGAGATAAAACTCATACACAGCGAAGGTCTTGGAAATCAATTGGCGAGAAATTCCAGTTAGGTCCAAAATAGTAATGGTAGACACCAAAGACGTCGCTTGTAATAAAAAGATCACTTCATTGCCATAGGCAGGCAGGCCAATAAGAAAAGCCTTGGGTAAGGTAATACGGCGAAATAATAGCAAGCCTGACATGCCACACGCACGACCCGCTTCAATGTCATTACGTGGCACAGCTGTAATGGCACCGCGAAAAATTTCTGCTGAATAAGCGGCGGTATTTAACACTAATGCTAAAATGCCACAGAACCATGGATCCCGGAAGAATCCCCATAGGCCCAAGTCAGTGAGTTCGAGTCGGAACTGGCCACTGCCATAATAAATCAAAAATATTTGTACCAACAAGGGTGTGCCTCGAAAGTACAATACAAAGACATAGGCGGGTGAAGCAATGAAAGGGTTTTTAGCTAGCCGAGCCAGAGCAAGGGGAATAGCCACAGCTAAGCCAATAACCAGGCTGACTACTGTAATCCATAAGGTGACCCATGCACCTTCCAACATGATCGGTAAATACTGCCAGACAATAGAAAAGTCCATTAACGCATTACTCCCTTATTAGCCCATGTTTCAGCGCGTTTTTGCGCCATCATCGAGACCAAGGTAATGCCTAAATAAATAAACGATGCCAACAAGTAAAAGGTGAAAGGTTCATGGGTCGCATTAGACGCAATTTTAGTTTTGCGCATTAATTCATCCAGCTGAATGATTGAAATAAGCGCCGTGGCTTTGATTAACACCATCCACACGTTACCCAAACCGGGTAAGGCGAAGCGCATGGCTTGCGGCATCAAAATACGTTTGAATACCTGAGAACGGCTCATACCTATAGCCCGAGCAGCTTCAGTCTGACCCTTAGGAATCGATTGAAAAGCACCCCGCAAAACCTCAGTGGCGAAGGCCCCATAAATAAATCCAATGGTAATGGTGCCAGCAATAAAGGGATTAATATCAACGCGGATGTCGTAACCCATGCGAGTCGCAATGGATTGAATGAGAGTTGGGGTACCAAAGTACACCAACAGCAATAAAATAAGTTCAGGCACACCACGCACGACCGTAGTGTAAGTATTGGCTGTCAAATTGGCCCACCAATTATGACTCAGCTTGCCCCAACTGCCTAACAACCCAAGCAACACTGCAACCACCATGGCACAGAGGCCTACAGCAATGGTTAATTGTAACCCGTCAAATAAGAGCCAGCCGTAGCCGTGCAAATCTAACATAAATATGACTGCCTAGAAATTAATAAGGGTGGCCGAAACCACCCTTATTAGTGGCTCAATTAGCCACCATAAACACTAAAACCAAACCACTTATTACTAATTTTTTCATAAGTGCCATCGGCTAGGATTTGCGCAAGGGCTTTGTTCATGCGGTCACGCAGCTCTGTGTCTTCTTTACGCACGCCCACGCCAGCACCCAGACCAAAGTATTTAGTGTCCGCAATGTCTGCACCAAAGAATTCACCTTTAATGCCTGAAGCCTTCATCATTTCATCACCCACGATGACGTCCACAAATAATAGGTCAACACGGCCAGCCGCGAAGTCTAGATTCGCTTCTTCTTGAGCACCATAAGTTCGGATTTCAAGGATATCGCCAAACTCACCACGCAGGTAGTTTTCTTGCACCGTAGAACTTTGAACACCCACAATCATGCCAGAAGTAGGTTTAGTTGAAGAACCCGCCGCCCGAATGAAACGGTTAGGCGTATTGTAGTACTTATTAGTGAAGTCAATCTTTTGCTTGCGCTCTTCGGTGATCGACATAGACGCAAGGATCGTGTCAAACTTCTTGGCTAACAATGCAGGAATGATACCATCCCAGTCAGACGTGACCCACTTACAATCAGCCTTCATAGCCGCACACATTGCATCGCCTACTTCAATATCAAAACCAATGAGGTTGTTGTCACTGTCGTAGTAGTTATATGGGGGGTAAGCACCTTCAGTACCCATCAAAATAGTATCCGACGCAACAGCGCCCAAAGACATCGCTAACGCGCCCGCAGTTATTGCAGCAGCAACTAGTTTTTTCATAAGAACCTCATCGTTCATTTAGTGTGGTTATGGTTAGCCAAAATAGGCTAGTTTTAATAGCTCGACGCCAAAAACTGACGGCATCGGTCTGATTTCGGATTTTGAAACACTTCTTCAGGTGTACCTTCTTCTTCAATCATACCTTCATGGAGAAAAATAACTTTAGAGGATACTTCCCGTGCAAAGGTCATTTCATGGGTCACAACAATCATGGTGCGTCCTTCTGCTGCCAGTTGACGCATGACTCTGAGTACTTCACCCACTAACTCAGGATCTAAGGCAGAAGTAGGCTCATCAAACAACATTACTTCAGGGTCCATGGCAAGGGCACGGGCAATTGCAGCCCGCTGTTGTTGGCCACCTGATAAATGATCTGGGTATTGATGCGCCTTGTCAGCAATGCCTACTTTTTCTAACAACTGCATCGCCTTAGCATGGGCTTCAGTTTTAGAGTGGCCAAGCACGTGCACTGGGGCTTCCATGATATTTTCTAAAATAGTCATATGGCTCCAAAGATTAAAACTTTGGAACACCATTCCCAGTTTGGTACGAATACGATCGACTTGTTTTTGGTCAGCCGCTACACGATTGCCTTTACTGTCAGTCTTCATTTCCATCAACTCGCCATTAACTCGGACTTCACCCTTATTGGGGGTCTCCAACAAGTTAATACAGCGCAAAAAAGTACTTTTCCCAGAGCCACTGGCTCCGATTAAAGAAATCACATCACCTTTATTCGCTTGCAAAGACATACCTTTAATGACGTCGTTTTCATTAAAGCTTTTGTGTAAATCTGTAATAGACAGGGCTAGGGTCATGTTTTGTTCAAACTCTGAGAAGGGATGTTAAAAACCAAAACTGTTGGCTATGATATTGACTAATACCCTCAATCTCAAGTTATTCGTTTGATCGATTTCTAGGGGGGTCGCTGTTTATCAACTTTTAGTGCTTAAATAGCAACTTAGAACCCTCTCACCACCCTATGAGATAGCTGCTAGAATTGTTAACATGTCGGTTAACAATTACTAGCACCCTGTTCTGGGCTTACTTATGACCTCTTTTCCTTCTCAACAGACTATCCCAGAGGCGCTAATTCGCACCCAGCAACGCATCAATGAAGCTTGCAAAGCAGCTAAACGCAGCCCAAATGAGGTCACACTAATGGCCGTCAGCAAGACCAAACCCTTGAGTGATGTGATGGCAGCTTATGATCATGGCCAGCGCCATTTTGGCGAAAATTATCTGCAAGATGCATTAAATAAAATTGAACACTGCTCCCACGATGATATTGAATGGCATTTTATTGGTGCTATTCAAAGCAATAAAACTAAAACCATCGCTGCCCAGTTTGATTGGGTTCATACCTTAGATCGTCAAAAAATCGCCCAACGCCTAAGTCAACATAGGCCACCTCATTTGCCTCCATTGAAAGTACTCATCCAAGTTAATATCAGCAACGAAAGCAATAAAAGTGGCGTCACACTTGAAGCATTAGATGCATTAGTAAACCAAGTATCGCAATTACCTAATTTGTTGTTATGTGGATTAATGTGTATACCTGCGGCAGATCAAAGTGAATCGGTGCAGCATGAAGCATTTAATAAGATGGCAGCAGCTCGAGACCAACTTAATCATCACTACCCCAGCATACAACACCTCTCTATGGGCATGTCTGGCGACCTCAGTAGCGCCATTGCTTGTGGATCGACCATGGTAAGGATTGGTACAGATATCTTTGGGTCGCGCAATCCTGCCCCCACCCCCAAATCATAACGACAAGGACAAGACCATGCCACAGACTCCCCATATCGCATTTATCGGTGCCGGCAACATGGCCCAAGCCATTATTAAAGGTATGCTTGCAGCAGGATATCCACCTAATAAAATTTGTGCCAGTGGACGTACCCAAGCTAAGTTAGATCAGTTAACTGCAGATACGGGGATCCACACCAGTATTGATAATTTGTCTCTTTGTGATCAGGCTGACGTTATTGTATTGGGCGTAAAGCCTCACATGATGGGCGATTTGGTAAAGAGTATTGCCCCTGCAATAGACCCCTCCAAACACCTTATCGTATCTGTGGCGGCTGGCATTTTAGCAGGCAGTATTGATTCTTGGTTAGGCCAAACTACACCCATCGTGCGCTGCATGCCGAATACGCCATCGTTGGTCGGCAAAGGGGCTGCAGGCTTGTTTGCAACCACGGGAGTTTCCTCAGCACAAAAACACACAGCCAGCACTATTATGCAATCTGTCGGCTTAGCCTTATGGGTGGAGACAGAGGCTCACATTGACGCGGTCACTGCAGTTTCAGGAAGTGGGCCTGCGTATTATTTTTTGATGATGGAAGCCATGATTGCAGGTGCGGAAGAATTGGGATTAAGCAATGATGTGGCACAGCAACTCGTATTGCAGACCGCCGTTGGAGCAGCTCAAATGGCCCAAGAAAGCCAACAAACACCAGCCCAGTTGCGGCTTGCTGTTACTTCACCCAAAGGCACCACAGAACAAGCCATTGATACGTTTAACAAGGGTGACTTTAGTCAGCTTTGTAGTCAAGCTATGGCAGCTGCCCACCACCGTTCAAAAGAATTGGCAAACCTATATAAAGCCTAATCAGCTACTTTAACACCTAAATCTAAATCTAAACCTGAGTCTGAGCCTATTCCTTAGGCAGACTCAGATTAGACCGCATACCGTATTAAGCCAGCTTTTTATACTTCACACGCGTGGGTTGATGATCTTTGCCTGTGCGGCTGCGATAGTCTTCGGCATATTCTGAGTAATTACCCTCAAAGAAAGACGCCTTAGAATCACCCTCATAAGCCAATGTGTGAGTGCAGACACGATCTAGAAACCAACGATCGTGAGAGATGACGATGGCTGCTCCTGGAAAGGCTAATAAGGCTTCCTCTAGGGCTCGCAAAGTTTCTACATCTAAATCGTTGGTGGGTTCGTCTAGCAACAGCACGTTACCACCCTGTTTAAGTAACTTAGCTAGATGAAGGCGGTTGCGTTCGCCACCTGAAAGGTCTTTCACAAACTTTTGTTGATCGTTGCCCTTAAAATTAAAGCGACCAGCATAAGCCCGCGAAGGTACCTGATAATTGCCTACGGTAATGATGTCATTACCATCAGATAATTCCTCCCACACCGTTTTAGTGCCATCTAACTCGCGCATTTGGTCGACGTGAGCTAATTCAACCGTGTCCCCAATTTCTATACTACCTGAGTCAGGTTGCTCAGTGCCTGTGAGCATCTTGAACAAAGTTGATTTACCCGCACCGTTGCCGCCAACAACTCCCACAATAGCACCTTGGGGCATGCTAAATTCTAAGCCTTCAACCAACATTTTATCGCCAAAGGCTTTACTGACGCCCTTCACTTCAATAACTTTGTCACCTAAGCGTGGACCAGGTGGGATATAAATTTCAGAGGTTTCGTTGCGCTCTTGAAACTCCCTTGAGTTGAGTTCTTCAAAGCGCGCTAAACGGGCTTTGGATTTAGCCTGACGCCCTTTGGCATTGCTGCGTACCCATTCCAATTCTGATTTGACTGCCTTTTCATGGGACGCCTGTTGTCGGCCTTCTTGAATTAAGCGCGCTTCTTTTTGCTCCAACCATGACGAATAATTACCTTCATAAGGGATGCCATGACCGCGGTCTAGCTCTAATATCCATCCTGCTGCGTTATCCAAGAAATAGCGATCGTGGGTAATAGCCACCACGGTGCCATTATAATCCACCAGAAAACGCTCAAGCCAAGCCACAGATTCAGCATCCAGATGGTTTGTGGGCTCATCTAGCAACAACATATCCGGTTTATTCAAAAGTAAACGGCACAAGGCTACACGGCGGCGCTCACCACCCGACAAATGGGCTACATTTTCGTCCCAAGCAGGCAAACGTAAGGCTTCAGCAGCCACTTCTAAGGTGCGTTCAAGATTGTGCGCGTCACTGGCTTGGATGATATCTTCTAATTTCGCTTGCTCAGCAGCCAAAGCGTCAAAGTCTGCATCAGGTTCTGCATAGGCGGCATAGACAGCATCTAAAGCAGTTAAAGCATTTTTTGCTTCAGCCACAGCTTCCTCAACCACTTCACGCACAGTTTTAGAGTCATCCAGTTTGGGCTCTTGTTCTAGATAACCCACATTAATACCTGGCTGTGGGCGGGCTTCACCATTAAATTCTGTGTCAACACCAGCCATGATACGCAGTAAGCTTGATTTACCCGAACCGTTCAAACCTAAGACACCAATTTTGGCACCAGGAAAAAAGGACAAAGAGATATTCTTTAAAATTTCACGCTTGGGTGGTACTACTTTTCCAACCCGATTCATCGTATACACAAACTGCGCCATGTGATTTCCTGATTAATTCAAAAATATGCATCTATTATACCCTGAGACGTCATTAAAAGGGGAAAAGCGCAGTCTTAGTATTTTGCCATCTAGCCACTTGTGATATGGTTTGTAGCCCCAATCTTAATGGGGATATTATATTTTTTTATCGTTGTTACTTAAGGAATTCCTGTGTCCACTTCCCATGTTAGCTCCTCCTTGCTACCGACCCCTTATGGCACTTTTGATATGCATGGTTTTGTTGATAGTGAAATGGGTAAAGAACATCTGGTCCTGAGCATGGGCGTACTTAATGACGGCGCTACTGTGCTGACACGCTTGCACTCCGAGTGTTTAACGGGTGATGCCTTATTTAGCCTGCGCTGCGATTGCGGTTCTCAGCTACAAGAAGCTCTCAAACGCATTGCTAAAGAAGGCCGTGGTGTGGTTTTGTACTTGCGCCAAGAAGGTCGCGGCATTGGTTTACTGAACAAAATTAAAGCCTATAACCTACAAGACCAAGGCGCAGATACAGTAGAAGCCAACCAGCGTTTAGGCTTTGATGCGGATTTGCGACATTATGACATGACCAAAGACATGTTAGATCACCTAGGCATCAAGGAGGTCATCTTAATGACTAATAATCCCAAAAAAATCAAGGCTCTGACAGACCTTGGTATTGTGGTGACGCAACGCCAAGCCATAGAAGTAGGAGAGAATAGCCATAACACAGACTATCTGGCCACTAAGGCAAGTAAGCTTGACCACTTATTCGGCCAATAATTGGGCCTGCCATTCGGCTACCCTAGCCACCATTTTGGTGGTGGACAAGCCCGTATGGTGCAGCCCCTGATCACGACTTCCGTGGGGCAAAGCAGCATCTTCATGGCCTAAACACAGCAACCTGACTTTTGATTTTTGTTGCACTAGCCATTCGCTCACTGCCGAACCTGCGCCACCAATACAGCTATGATCCTCTATGGTCACAAAACCCAGGTGTTGGTTTAATAATTGGTGCAGCAGAGCTTCATCTAAGGGTTTAACAAAGCGCATATCAACCAAGGTGGCACCATGTGCCTCTGCCACCACAATTGCCTTATCTAACAAAGCACCAAAATTCAATATGGCAAGAGCATCAGGCTTAATCGCTGTTTGCAGCACCTGACCTTTACCTAATTCTATTGGAGTTACCAAGGGTAATTCGGCAAAAGCCTCACCCCGAGGGTAACGCACTGCTGCTGGTCCCTGATGATGAAAACCAAAACTGAGCATGGCCGAAGTTTCAGCTGCACTACTTGGCGCCATCACCAGCAGATTAGGCAAGCATCGTAAGAAAGCTAGATCATATGCACCTGTGTGCGTCGCACCGTCTTCACCGACCACGCCAGCGCGGTCAATAGCGAGCAATATATCCAAATCCTGTAATACAATATCGTGGATCAATTGATCATAACCACGTTGCAAAAAGGTAGAATAAATCGCCACTACCGGTTTAGCGCCTTCGCATGCCATGCCAGCAGCTAAAGTTAGTGCGTGTTGCTCGGCTATAGCCACATCAAACAAACGAGTCGCATATTGCTGAGCAAAAGGTTCAAGCCCTGAACCACCAATCATGGCTGGAGTAATTGCCATCAATCGATCATCTGTGTCGGCTTGATCGCAAACCCACTGGCCAAATACCTGGGCATAGGTGGCTCCATGCTTTGTCACCACAGCTTCAATGGGGTCAATTTTTGCTAAAGCATGGTAGCCCACTGGATCATTTTCAGCAGGTTCATAACCCTTTCCTTTGAGGGTGTGAATGTGCAACAGCTTGGGTCCCGGCAGTTTTTGTAGTTCTGTAATGGCGGCCATTAATTGTGTTAAATTGTGCCCATCAACAGGGCCTCGGTAGGTAAATCCGAGGGCTGTAAACCATTGTGATGGCCCACCATGGCCATGTTGGTCATCTAAAAAGGTGGCTAATCCACCTAAGTTTTCATCAATAGCCATGTCATTGTCGTTAACAATGATAAGAGCATTCGCTTGGCAGTGAGCCATATGATTTAATGCTTCAAAAGCCATACCCGCGGTAAGGGCACCATCACCAATGACAGCAACATGACGAGCCAGAGGATTTTTACTGGCCAAGACCATGCCTAATAAAGCGCTAATGGATGTACTGGCATGACCCACCCCAAAAGCATCAAATGGGCTTTCTTCCCGTTTAGGGAAGGGTGCTAAACCACCGGCCTGGCGCATGGACAACATGGCCTGCTTGCGACCAGTGAGCATTTTATGAGGATAGGCCTGATGACCTACATCCCAAATGAGTCGATCAGTGGGGGTATTAAGTAAATAGTGTAAGGCAATAGTGAGTTCAACGACCCCTAGGCCTGCACCCAAATGGCCCCCTGTTTGACCCACACTATATAACAAGGCCAAACGTAATTCATAAGCGAGTTGTGGTAATTGCGCAGGCTTTAGCCGACGCAAATCATGTACACCCTCGATTTTATCAAACAAAGGGGTGATAGGCATTTGCTTTGGGATGTGAAGAATATTAGGCAACATGCTTCTAGTGCTTGCGAGTAACGATAAAGTCTGCCAACCACACCAAGGGCTGAGCGGCAGCACCAAATTCTGCGACAGAATCTTGGGCCTGTTGATGCAACTCAAGCAAACGCTGTTTAGCAGCCGTCATACCCAGTAGCGCAGGATAGGTCGATTTATCATTCATTAAGTCGGAGCCTTGGGCTTTACCTAGGGTGGCCGTCTCACCCTCAATATCCAAAATGTCGTCTTGTACCTGAAAAGCCAAGCCAATGGCTTGCCCATAAGATCGTAAATGAAGCCGCTGTTCATCACTAACCTGCCCTTGTGCCAAAGCTCCGATTTCTATACTGGCCACAATTAAAGCCCCTGTTTTTAAACTATGCAAGCGTTCCAACTGAGCCAAACTAACAGCATCATGGGCGGCCGCCATGTCCAACATTTGCCCAGCCACCATACCTTCAGCACCTGCAGCTTGTGCCAAACAGATCACCATAGCTAAACATTGTTGGGCACTCATGTGAGGACCTTGTGCACTAGCGAGTAGTTCAAAAGCCAAAGCCTGCAGGGCATCACCCGCTAGAATCGCTGTGGCTTCGTCAAAGGCAATATGGCAACTTGGCTGACCACGGCGTAAGGCATCGTCGTCCATAGCAGGCAGATCATCATGAATCAAAGAATAAGCGTGCATGGCTTCAACTGCTGCGGCTAGAGGGTCTAAACTTGCATGATCGACACCACATGCGCGGGCAGTACCATACACCAAGGCGGCTCTGACTCGCTTACCACCGCGAACAGCACTATAGGCCATGGCTTGGGATAAAACACCACTGGCACGACGCTGGCTAATGGCAGTGTTTAAGTATTGCTGCACACGGTTTTGAGAATGGTTGAGAAAGTCGTCTAATGAATCAAAGTCCAAGTTTAAGATTCCTTACTAAAAGGCTGCTCAACCACTCGACCCTGAGCGTCTTGCATCAACAAGTTAACCTTTTGTTCAGCTTGCGCCAAAGCTGCTTGGCAGCCACGGGTCAACGAAATGCCTCGCTCAAAGGCAGCTAAGGAGTCCTCTAAGGTGAGATCACCCTGCTCCATTTGCTGCACTAAAGTTTCTAACTCAGCCAAAGAGGCTTCAAAATCAAATGCAATGGCAATTTTTTCTTTAGTCATGACTATAACCCCAAGACCAAACCACGGGGCATGCCATAGCTTGATGCTAAATTTTGTATTACCAGCATGTCTACTAAATTAATCATAATAAACACCAGTATGGGTGAGAAGTCTAAGCCGCCAAGATTAGGCAGCATGCGCCTTGCTGGACTCATCACTGGTTCCGTGAGTTGATGCAACAAATAAGCCCCAGGATGCTTTGTTTGAGGCGCCAGCCAACTCAAAACAATACTTGCAAGAATGGCAAAGAATAACAAATCTAGCACTTGAGAGGCTAAACCAATAATACTCCATGCTGCCAAGTCCAGAGGATTAGGTAGCCCAAAACCCGCAATGATTAACACGACTAAAATTAATAACATCTGGACTAAAAAGCCTAGCACTAGAGTGGCTAAGCTAAAACGACCTGTGCGCGGCATAACCTTTTGTAACACTGCTACAAAGGGTTGGGTTAACTTGACTACAGCTTGGGCAATCGGGTTATAAAAATCAGCTTTAGCTAACTGCAACATAAACCGTACGATTACCATGGTGAGGTAAAGCCCAAAAACTGTTTGTACTAAAAAAACACCTGCATTTGTCATGATCAAACAACGCCCTTAATCAACTTGTGTAAACCGTTGTTAATAGTGTCTCATATTGACTGCATGGAGACTACTAAGGATGCATGCTTAACTCTCACAAGGTTCAGAATTTTACCAAAACATATGACTAAATAACCAACCTGTGAATGCGCAGGTTTAACCCCACACACAGCCAGACCAAACCCCAAAATTTAACGACCTCGTGGCTTTTGCAAGTTGTTGGCTTTTATTTTTGGACTCGGTTTATCTTTTACTTTCAGCTGCGAATCGCGCACAATTAAAATCTCATCAAACATTCCACTAAATCACACCTAGGAAACCCACCAAACATGACAACTGTCCGCCATTTGAGCCTTATATGTGGTTTATTATTTGCTTCGCTGACCCTTCCCATTCATGCAGAACAAGCTATTCAAAGCCAAAATTACGCCATTCACTACAATGCCTTTAATACCATGATTGTGTCACCTGAAGTGGCTCAAACCTATGGCTTTACGCGAGCGAGAAACCGTGCATTATTGAACATTTCCATCATTGACAATACCACTAAAGAACCATTACCTGCGATGGTTACGGGCACCCGCACTAACATCGTAGGGCAGCTAATAAAGCTAGAATTTATACAAGTTAAAGAACAAAATGCCATTTACTATATCGCTCCCTTGCGTTTCACTGAAGGCGAGATGTGGCGTTTTGACCTACAGATACAACCCGATCTAAAGAGTGATGCCATTCCCTTAAAGTTTAGCCAAAGCTTCTATTTAGAGCAGTAATCTACTCAAAATAGCGCAATAAGTCATTCAGAAAACGCCACCCTAAAGGACTAGCTTGAAGCCGATCTGGCTGCATTAAACCGGCTTTTCTGGCTGCAGCAATCGCAGGTTCTGCGTGTGCCAAGGATTGTCCTGTATGGGCTAAATAATTAGCTGCAGGCACGCCATTTTGCAAACGAAGAATGTTCATAAAGAACTCCAATTTGATTTCTTCTGGCGCTACATAATGGCTTGAACTCAGAGCAGATATAGCGGCCATATAAACTTTAGGTTGGCGCAGTTTTACGCGCCGCTGTATGATCATAGCCTCATCATGCCAAGCACTTATTTTGCCATGGGCCCCAGCGCCTGCGCCGATATAATCCCCAAAATTCCAATAATTGACATTGTGTTGTGCTTGGCTACCTCGTTTGGCGTAGGCCGAGACTTCATACTGGCTCAAGCCAGCAGCTTCAATAAGTAACTGCCCTTGGTCTTGGATCTCAGCAAGAATATCTTCATTGGGTAAATTAGGAGGACGGCTATGAAACTCAGTATTAGGCTCAATGGTCAGCTGATACCAAGATAAATGGTCAGTACCAAAATCTAAGGCTTGATCTAGGTCAGCAAGGCCCTGCTTCAGGTTCTGCCCTGGCAGCCCGTGCATCAAATCTAAATTAATACGTTTAAAGCCTAATGATTGGGCTTTACTGATGGCCAGCTTAGCTTGTCCAGCACTATGAATCCGCCCTAAGGCCTTTAAGCATTGATCATCGAAACTTTGCACACCAATAGATAAGCGATTCACACCCTGCCCAAGAAAACCTGCAAATTTCGCTTGTTCAAAGGTGCCTGGATTGGCTTCTAAGGTCACCTCCATATTACTTTCACAGGCAATATTAGCTTTGACAAAAGTCAGAATTTCACCAATGCCTGCCGCACTCATTAAGCTAGGCGTGCCACCACCAATAAAAATACTATGTAAGGTACGGCCACTCACCGTTGCCAGTTCAGTGGCTAAGTCGCTCAGCAACGCATTAATATAAAGGGCCTCGGGAATGGCCTCTCCACCATCAGTTGTGTGGGAATTAAAGTCACAATAGGGGCACTTACGCACACACCAAGGAACATGAATATACAGACTCAAAGGAGGCAGTAAGCTCGATGATTGGGGCAATGATGGGGGCATATTTAGGGGCAAAATAAGGGGTAACGGCATTAAGCTTCAGCTAATGCTCGTTGTAAAATAGCTAAGGCTTTGCCACGATGACTCATGGTAATTTTTTCACTAGAAGTTAACTGTGCAGCACGACAGCCCTTGTCTAACACTTGAAAAATAGGGTCATAACCAAAACCATGATCTCCTTGCGCACTCTCCATAATCACGCCTTCCCATGCTGCTTGGCAAATGAGTGGAGTCGGATCTGAGGCATGACGCATATACACCAAAACACATTGAAATCGAGCCGTGCGTTGGTGGGCTGGGGTGGTAGCTAAGTTAGCGATAAGGTGCGCACAATTAGCCACATCCTTGGCTTGTCCCTTTAAGTTCGAACCTGCATAGCGGGCTGAATAAATACCAGGGGCGCCACCTAAGGCATCAACTTCTAAACCTGAATCATCAGCTAAAGCAGGCAAGCCCGATGCTGATGCGGCATGGCGCGCTTTGAGAATTGCGTTTTCTACAAACGTAAGGCCAGTTTCTTCCACTTCTTGTGAAATAAATTGCTCTTGTGGCACCAGTTCTATACCTAATCCACCTAAATGCTGGCCAAATTCTTTTAGCTTACCTGCATTGCCACTTGCCAAAACCACTTGCTTCATTGTTGCGCCTTACAAAATAAGAGAGGGGGGATCAAAGTGCAGAGCAAACCCATAGCACCAGGGCATCAGCTTCGCTGGTGGAAACCACTGCGTGACCCATGGTGCTGTCAAAATAGGTACTGTCACCTTCGCTCAGAGCTAAAGGCTCATACTCTTCAGTGTACACCAATATGTCCCCTTCCAGCACTAACAGTAGCTCCTCTCCTTCATGTTTTACCCAGCCACCAAACTCTTCTAACGTACGCGCCCGCACGCGACTTTTAAAAGGCACCATGCGTTTGGAGTCAAGTTCAGTGGCCAACAACTCATGTTCATAGGTCGCCGTCAGATGTTCGCGGCCTTGCTGTCTTTTGGTGACTGTCCGGCGGCCAGAAATGCGCACTTCTTTCACTGGAGCGAACAACTGGGGCATATCGATACCTAATCCAACAGCCAGTTTTTGCATCAGATTAAAGGTCGGTGAGAGTTGGTTGTTTTCCATTTTTGACAGGGTGGATTGAGCGACACCTGTGACTTTACTGGCTTGCTGCAAGGTCATTTGCCGATCTTTGCGCAAAGCCCTTAAGCGCTCACCAAAGTCACTTTGCTGAGCCACAGGACTGGAGATAGCCGGTAATATGCCTGCTTCAGGGCGCAATGTAGACATGAGTTACTCCATCCAGTTAACAGTTGGTTACGTTGACTGCAAGGCCGCCACGAGATGTTTCTTTATATTTATCTTGCATATCAGCCCCAGTTTCACGCATAGTTTTAATTACATCATCCAATGATACCAGATGTTCGCCATCACCTCTCATCGCCATATGGGCTGCATTAATCGCTTTAATAGAACCCATGGCATTGCGTTCAATGCAAGGCACCTGAACTAAGCCTGCAATAGGGTCACAGGTTAGACCTAAGTTATGTTCCATACCAATTTCAGCAGCATTTTCAACTTGTTCAGGAGTACCGCCAATGACTTCAGCTAAACCCGCAGCAGCCATAGCACAGGCACTACCCACCTCGCCTTGACATCCCACTTCTGCACCTGAAATAGACGCATTCAATTTACATAAAATACCCACAGCAGCTGCAGCTAAGACAAAACTAACGATGCCCTTGTCGTCGGCTGATGGATAGAAATTATCGTAGTAATGCAATACCGCTGGAATAATACCCGCAGCACCATTGGTGGGCGCAGTAACAATGCGACCACCCGCCGCATTTTCTTCGTTCACAGCCATGGCATAGAGATTAACCCAATCCATTGCCGACAATTGTGGCGTAATCACTTTCACAGAACCCAAGCTGCTGAGTTTTTGATACAGGTCAGCAGCGCGACGTTTCACATTAAGGCCCCCTGGCAAGATACCACCAGTTTGGCACCCATTACGCACGCATTGCTGCATCACCTTCCAAAGATGTAAAATCTCACGTCTCACTTCGTCTTCTGTGCGCCAAGTCTTCTCATTTTCCATCATCACCTGACTAATACTCAGGCTCTGGGCTTTGCAGTGAGCAAGGAGTTCAACGGCCGTAGTAAATGGAAATGGAACTTTGGGTTGATCATCATCAATGGGCAATTCGTCAGCCTTTGCGGCTATCTCGTCTACCACAAACCCTCCACCTATGGAGTAATAAGACACCTCCAAAAGTATTTCACCAGCCGCATCAAAAGCGCTCATCGTCATACCATTAGGATGGTAAGGTAGAGACTCTTCTAGGTTAAGAATAATATCCCGGTGCTGAATAAACTCGATATCATGCTCGCGTTTCAGGGGTAAACGCTCATTGCGACAAATTTCATCTAACATGGGCTGCACTTGGGGTGGGTCTATGGTGTCAGGCGCTTCACCCAACAAGCCAAGGATGACAGCAATATCACTCGCATGACCTTTGCCCGTAGCACCAAGAGAACCAAACAGCTCACCTTTTACTCGGTTCACTTGGGATAGCTTTTTCTCGCTCTTTAGCTGTTCTACAAAGCTTAAGGCAGCACGCATGGGACCTACAGTGTGGGAACTAGACGGGCCAATGCCAATTTTTAGCAAGTCAAATACGCTTAAGCTCATGATCAATACCTTTCGTGTGGTCAGACCACTCGGTTAGTTTATTAACCTCGGACTATCGCCTATAAGTCCATGCACCGTCTATCTTGGTGCGACATGGAAGTAGCTTTAAGCTCCAGACTCGTATTGATTTGACACAGACGCGCAGTATTTACTTAAAATTATCCCTATTAGTGTGTTTTAGGCACTAATAAATGCATTTTACTGAGTAAGATTAAGGCACTGTAGCTTTGCCTATGAATGATAAAGCAAAGCTACTCAACTATTTACACTTAGTTCCGTTGTTCTGGCCAAAATATCAACACCTTGTTGCTTCCAAAAGTGTAGCAAGTCGATAAAAATCCAATTTTCAGCGAGCTTGTCTGCTTTTCGACGGTAAATATCAATAATGCGCATCTCGCCGCGCTTACCTGTAGCAGGCATGCCCATAAAACCACCTGTGGGCTCTAAGGTTAAGTTAGGCCATCCAAAAAACCCACCAAACTCGCCTTCTGCCAAGCGACAAACATGACCATTAAAAATACGATCTTTGAAACCCGCTCTAAATGGGCCCGCATGCTGTTGCGCATAGCGTTCAATGGTATAGGCCGCACCAATACCTGTGGGCCCCCACCAAAGCATGTCCTCATGCCAACTGAGGCGCAATTCTTCTTGCAAGGACAGGGGTTGCTCCCAGTTTCCTAAAGCGCTGATCATGTGATTGATCGCAGCTAAGGTTTTTTCACCTTCAGTCACATCTTGCTCATCAAACATCAGCCCTGTATGGGTCATAGGCCCGGGTTGCACCAGTTGAGCAGCGGTTTGCAAGGCAAAGGGCTGCAGACCCGCTTGTACCATTAAGTGTGGAATATCAAAATACATGGCTGTTTCGGTAATCTTACCATCTTGCACTTTATTGAATTCACAGTAACGCAACATGGTTAATTTACCAGTAGCAGGAATGCCTAACCAAGGTTGGTCAAATAAGCCCATTAAGTGTCCCATAGAGACCACCCAGATAGACTCAAAGCCGTCCATTTCGTTGCGCCCCGCCATAAACACGTCCTGACGACGCTGCAAGTGCGTTAACGCCAGCCTTAGGGGCTGCCAAAATAGCTGCGTCACTTGCTCGACTGACGTTTGTTCGTTAAAGGGATGGTAACCACGCCACAGATAGTCGTTACTGGTATAACGTCGCATGATGCCATCTAACGCATCTGGGGCGGCGTTATCTAAATGCTCATAAAAATCAACAACACAGGCTTTAGCTGCTTGAATATCATTTTTCATATTAACTCTACTACCCTTTTACCGCACCCGCTGTTAAGCCAGATACAATTTGACGCTGGAAGAACATTATTAGAATAAATAATGGGATCATCGCTGATACCACAGCAGCAACTGCGAACATGACATTACCTTCGACTTGAGTGGTACCTAAAAAGCTGGCAATCTTTGGTATCATCGTTTGATTCTCTTGGCTTAGCAAAGAAGCAGTAACAGCGAAATCGTTGTAGGCCAGTAAAAAGCTAAACAGCCCGGTCGTGACCACACCAGGCCACATAACCGGTATGATAACGTGGCGGAACGCTTGAAAACGGGTGCAGCCATCAACCATGGCACTCTCATCCATGTCTTTGGGTATGTTCAAAAAGAACGAATGCAGCATCCATAAAGTGAAGGGCTGGTTAATAGCCACTAAAACAACAATCGAGGTCGGTAAATAACCCCAAATATTCCACTCGAAAAATGGTAACAAATAACCTGACACCAAAGTAATATGAGGCATTGCTCGAAATACTAGTGCAAGCATCAAGATCCAGAAAGAGTATTTAAAGCCCGACCGAGCCAAGGCATAACCACCCAAGGTGCCCAAGGTAAGTGAAATGATTACAGTAGAAACAACAACAATGGTGGTGTTAATTACAGATTCACCAAAACCTTGCTCTATCCAAGCACCGTAGTAGCCGTTAGTAGTGAAAAAACCACCAGTTTCAAACATAGTGCGGACCCCATAAAGGGCATTGGTCCAATCTGCTTTAGAGAAAAAATCTCCCTGTACTTTAAAGGAACCCCATAGGGTCCATAAAAAGGGCCCAGAGGCAATTATCACCCACAGCATAACAAATGCAGTGGAAACGATGGCAAGAGTGTTAGATCGGCGCTGAGCTAGGTTGGGCATGGAATGCTCCTTGAGTGGCTTTGTGAGCGCCTTAGCGGGCTGTGCGGTTAAAGTCGCGCCAAGTTTTAATCAGCACGGGTAACAATAGAATTGCAACACCCACAATAGTAAGCATAGACGTGGCAGCTGCAGAACCAAAGAGTTGAGTGTCTGATGTTAAGTCTTTATAAATGATCCAGCTCAATGACGTCGCACTGGCCTCAGAGGCAAAACTAACAATGGGCTCAAACACGCGAAAGTTATCCATCAATTGCATCAAGGTAATAAATACGACCAAAGGCTTCATATAGGGCACCACGACATAACGGATACGTTGCCAACGATTAGCCCCATCAATAGTAGCGGCTTCAAGCGTATCCGCAGGTACAGTCTGTAAACCCGCATAAAACACAATAAAGGAAAATGGCGCTGAGTGCCAAATGCCGTAGACTATTAGCATCATCCACGTCAAGGCAGGAGAGGCTTTTAAAGATAAATTAGGATCATTAAAAAGAGTTTGAATTGAGCCTCCAATAATGCCATCTCCATCGACCATCCAAAACAAAATTAATGACCCAATAAGGGGGGTTACAATCATGGGCAGCAGCGACACAAAAATAGTAGGGCCCTTGGCAAACTTGGGTAGTGAATTAACTCCTAACGCAATAGCCAAACCTAATATAATGACAAAAGGGGTGACTACAAAGGTATAGGTTAGCGTGAAAAAAAGGGCTTTATAAAAGGGTAGGTTGAGTATTTTTTTTATAAAATCAGTCATATTCTCGCTGATTTCCCAGGCTAAACTGACCTCATCAAAAGCAAGATGGCTTCGATTAGTATAGTTGTCAAACCCACTGAACTGTCCTAGTGGCCGTTCCGACCTTAGTTGATCTGTGGCGGCAACGTCAATAGTGGTTATTTGTTTACATCCAAATGGCCCACAATTTTCTGAGCTGATCAGCACCTTTTCGTGCTCGACGTGCAATGACTGGACTATTACAGAAATTACTGGCAAGGCAATAAACAGCACCATGGCCAACAGTGACGGAATAATAAACCAAAAAAAAGTACGATGGGGCATGAAAGGGTTCCGGTTTATATAATGGGCTAAAGTAAAAGGGGCTAAATAAAAGAAAGGGGGCAAAGACGCTTGGCCTTGCCCCCCAATAAGCTAACTAGCTAAATTTAGCCGCTTTTATAAATAACCTTTTTCTGTAGCGGCCGCGTTGTAGGCTGCTTCCATATCTGATAATGCCTGCTCAGCACTTTCAGTTCCTTGTAGGAATTCAGAAAGCTCCGAACCTGCTGCGCCGTGTAAAGCTCCCATAAACGGCATCATAGGGTATGGTGCAGCGCCATTCATAGCGGTTGCATTTACGCCAGAAGCAGCTTTGCTTGGTTTATAACCATCGATTAACCAAACAGTTGCATCATTGTTTGCCTGCACCATTTCAGGAGAGATACCATTCATCATCGCCATAAAGCTTGCTTCAGCATCAGCATCAGACACGTTCTTAGAAATCACAAAACCATCCCACCAAAGAGAAGAGGCTGGTATGCTACTACCATTAAAACTGGGAGCTGCAGCAAAATCAGTATTCATAACAACTTCTTCGGTCGAGCCCTCATCATCCAACACGCCTTTTGTCCGAGAGCCCCACATGGTGGCTAATGCCAACTTGTTACCTTCCCAGAGCGCTTGTGTAGCGTTAGAGTCAAAGGTTAAGAAATCTGGGTGCGAGTAGCTAACTAGCTGCTTCAGCATCTCTAACGTTGCAACTCCATGAGCATTGTTAATAGCCACTTCAGCCGTGCCTGGCTTAAACATGTCGGCACCCGTTCCAAGGTACATGTTGACAAATTCTTCACCTAAGTTCCATCCCGCCTTCGTATTAAGTGCAACTGGATATTCCATAAGCCCAGCGTCACGAATCCTCTTAGCGGCAGTCAATACCTGCTCATAGGTTTGCAATTCATCTACACTCATATCCACTTTGGATAGAATATCTGACCGGTAGAAAAGGTGCTGCGCGTTGGCCATAAAGGCTACTGCCATTACTTTGCCACCAACCGTCACCAACTGTGATTTATTCAAGCTTGAACCATATTTAGCAACGAGTTCGTCCAATGGCCTGACAAGATCATCATTCATTAGGGTGACTAGCGTGGCATTTGACACAGTTAAGGCGGTGTATTCAGCTGGATTTGCCGTTAAGGCTGGTACCATTAAATCTTTGTAGTCTTTGTTGTGGTTTTTAGTCACTGCCACACCATCGCCTGCGCACTCTTCGGCTGCAGAAAAAACTGCATGCAATGCGGGGAAGTCGTTACCCAAAATACTCACATTTGCATTGCCATTTATGCCACAGCCAGCAAAAGCTGAAGAGCTAGTTAAAACAGCTGCTGCAATTGCAGTGAGTGCTATCGTTTTTATTGTGCCCATAATGAACGCATCCTTTTAAGGTTTATTAGTTTGAGACCAATGCGGCCTAATTATGCATCAGCATGCTGCCTTATTACACTCGTATAATGATAGTAAATTACATGCGTATTCAAAATACTACTATTTTTGTGCATAGGTTGGCAATAGCTTTAGGCAAGAGAAGCTCTTTTATTCAATTAAAAAATAATAACATATTGTTTTATATATATTAAAAAATATAACACTGCTATTTTAAAAATGTAAAAAATTCAACAGGACTATTTTAATTCACCAACTTTATCTTTAAATAGAACTTTCAACCGAGCAATAATGCTTGAAAATATGCATAAAAGATGATAATTTTTGAATACGTATGAAATTAAGTTGATAACCATGGCTAAAATACAGTTACGCAATATAGGTAAGCGCTGGGGAAGTTTTGTTGGGGTAGAAAACTTCGACCTGACTATAGCTGATAAAGAATTCCTAGTACTTTTGGGGCCATCTGGTTGTGGTAAAACCACCACCATGCGCATGATTGCAGGCCTAGAGGATGCCACTGAAGGCGAAATTATCATTGACGGGCAAGTCGTTAATGAACTCGACCCAAAGGATCGAGACGTAGCCATGGTATTCCAAAGTTATGCCCTTTATCCCAACATGGATGTATATGAAAACATTCGTTTTCCACTCAAGGTGCGTAAGGCTCCCAAATCTGAGCATCATGAGCGGGTGATGAAAGCGGCAGCGATGGTTGAACTAGAAGATTTTTTACATCGTAAACCGGCTGAGTTGTCAGGAGGACAGCGTCAACGAGTCGCCCTAGCCAGAGCGATAGTCCGCAAGCCAAAAGTATTTCTGATGGATGAGCCCTTGTCAAATTTAGATGCCAAGCTACGGGTTTCTACGCGGGCTCAAATCAAGAATTTATCCCATGAGCTTCAAGTCACGACCATTTATGTTACCCATGACCAAATAGAAGCCATGACATTGGCTGATCGAGTGGTGGTCATGAATAAAGGCATAGTCCAGCAAGTAGGCACTCCCACTGATATCTACGATAATCCAGCTAATACTTTTGTGGCTAGCTTTATTGGCTCACCGGCGATGAACCTAGTGGATGGCACCCTCGAAGCGGGCACATTTAAAGCTCAAAATATGCAAGTAACCGGCTTTGATCAGTTCCCAGATGGACCGGTGACCTTGGGCTTTCGAGCTGAAGATGCGAGCGTTTCAAGCACTGCAGCAGAACTCAACATACAGGTTTACTCTTTGGAACTACTTGGCGACTCTACTATGGTCACGGCGCGTGTTGGTGAAAGCTTAATCGCTGTTAAGTCATCGAAAGACTATAGCGTTGCCATCGGTGCTGAGGTGGGTATCCACATTACTGCCAGCATATGTCACCTATTTGATACCCATAGCGGCCATCGTTTTGAGGAGCATCAACCATGAAAGGTAGTCGCCCAATCCAAGCTGCACTGAGTCGTGACACTGACATGTCAAAAACAGAGGCGACGCAAAAAGTCATCGAATCTATGGTGGATGGCTTGAATGACCATCGCATTGCAGATATCGGTGAGTTTTTTAGCCAAACTTTTAGCTGGATGGGTAATCAAGGTTGTGGCACCAAACAGGGTTTAAAAGAATTTCAAAAAAACTGGCAACAGCCTTTTCAAGCGGCGTTTTCTGACAAAATTTGTGTCGATGAAGCACGTTTATACATGGGTGAATGGGCCGCAGCATTTGGACGTCAGGAAGCCACCCATAGTGGCACTTTTATGGGCATAAAAGCCACTGGCACAAAGGTAGAAATTCGCTACATGGATTTCTGGAAAGTAGTGGACGGCAAAATTTGTGATAACTGGGTCATGGTTGATTTTCCTCATGTGCTGGCGCAATTGGGAGTTGATGTATTTAATGGCGAAGGCTGGGAAGCTTTTGATCTGGGTGAAAAACAAGCGCCACAAGCAAAACAGACAAGGAATTAAGAATGGCAATTACTTATTTAAAACACGCTAAGCCAGACGCTGATAAGGCCCAAGATGATGCACAAACTCGAGCTGTGGTAGAAACAACATTAGCCGACATCGAAGCTCGAGGTGATCAAGCAGTAAGGGACTTAGCTCAGAAATTTGATCAGTACACCCCCCTATCTTTTCGTTTATCTGAAGAACAAATACACAAGATCATAGCCAAGGTGCCGGCCCGTGACATGGAGGATATTAAGTTTGCCCAGCAGCAAGTACGAAACTTTGCTCAAGTGCAACGCGACTCTATGCTGGATGTTGAAGTAGAGACTTTGCCCGGCGTCATTTTGGGACATAAACACATCCCCGTGCAATCAGTAGGTTGTTATGTGCCTGCGGGCAAGTTTCCCATGGTAGCCTCTGCACACATGTCCGTGGCGACCGCTAGTGTAGCTGGAGTGCCTCGCATTATTGCCTGCACTCCACCGTTTAATGGAGAGCCCAACCCTGCTGTAGTTGCAGCCATGCACTTAGGGGGTGCCCATGAGATCTATGTTATTGGGGGTATTCAGGCCGTTGGGGCCATGGCCATAGGCACAGAGACCATAGAACCTGTGCATCTGCTCGTTGGCCCAGGTAATGCCTTTGTTGCCGAGGCAAAGCGACAATTGTTTGGACGCGTCGGTATTGATTTGTTTGCTGGACCAACGGAAACAATGATTATTGCTGACGATACGGTTGACGCAGAAATGTGCGCCACAGATATGTTGGGACAAGCTGAGCATGGTTATAACTCACCTGCAGCCTTGGTGACAACTAGCCGGGCTTTAGCAGAGGCTACCTTGCTGGAGATAGATCGAATCTTACAGATTTTGCCCACTGCTGATACAGCCTCTGTAAGTTGGCGCGATTACGGTGAAATCATTTTGTGTGACACCCATGCAGAAATGTTGCAAGTCTCTGAGCAAAAAGCTTATGAACACGTGCAAGTGATGACCGATCGTGATGATTGGTATCTTGAGAATATGACCTGTTACGGTGGCCTATTTCTGGGGCCACGAACTAACGTCTCTAACGGTGATAAGGTGATCGGTACTAACCACACCCTACCTACCCGAAAGGCTGGACGTTATACCGGTGGCTTATGGGTGGGTAAATACCTTAAGACCCATAGCTATCAAAAAATAACCTCTGACGAAGCGGCAACCATGATCGGCGAGTATGGTTCCCGCTTATGCATGTTGGAAGGGTTCGTGGGACACGCTGAACAATGTAACTTAAGAGTCCGCCGCTACGGCAAAAAGCATGTGCCCTATGGAACAGGGGCCCAGTAATGGCTAATGGGGCGCATAACAAAGCTATTTTGGAGCCTCTATTTAGGGCCATGCAGGACTTTGAAGCCCCTCAAGTGCAAAGTCTACTAAAGGAATTAATGGCCCATGATGCAGTGGCGCATATGTGCTTACCCTTTAATGATGTGACAGGTCCTACAGCGCTCTATGAAACCTGTTATCAGCCGTTACTGAGGGCTATGCCTGATCTTGAAAGGCGTGACTTTATAATGATGTCTAGCCCTTCTTCAGAAGGGCAAGAATGGGTGGGATGCGCCGGCCATTATGTTGGCACGTTTGTAGCTCCTTGGTTGGATATACCCCCCACAGGGCATATGACACACATACGCTTGCATGAATTTTACCGCTTTGAGAAAGGTAAAATAGTTGAAATTCAAGCCATTTGGGATATCCCAGAAGTGATGTTGCAAGCTCGAGCGTGGCCTTTGGCTCCATCCCTAGGCTGGGAAGGTTTTATTCCGAGTCCTGCCAGCCAAGATGGCTTACGCATAGAGGATAAATTTGAAGGACAAGGCCAAGCAAATGCTGATTTAGTGATTGATATGCTCCAACACCTGATACGTCATCCTGCAGAGGGTGGCCCTGAAGTTATGCAATTAGAACGCTTTTGGCACCCTCGGATGAATTGGTATGGACCGGGTGGCATTGGCACCGCTAGGGGTATTGCAGGTTTTCGTAATTGGCATCAGATACCATTTTTAAAGGCCATGCCAGATCGTGGACAACAGACTCAAGGGGTCGCTTCACATTTATTTGGTGAGGGTCAATATGTCGCAGTCACGGGATGGCCCAACATGCGCCAAACTCTAACACGCGATGGCTGGCTGGGTATTGCGCCTGCAGGCCAAGAGGTGAGTTTGCGTAGTCTTGACTTTTGGCGTGTGGAGCGCGGACTTATAAGAGAAAACTGGGTACTCATAGACCTATTGGATGTATATCGTCAGCTTGGTATCGATGTTTTTGCACGTCTACGTGAGTTCAACAAAGCGCATAGTGTCACCCATATAACCCCCTCGGTTTGAGAGACTTAATATGCTTTTACTCAAACGCTCTGAGTTTAGTTTAGTAGATCATATATCGTTGATTATGAGCGCATTTTTATCCTTTTTAGGTATTGATACAAGTATTGGTGCAGCGCATGAGTAAAGATAAAGTAACCTCGCAACAAGTGGCTGACTTGGCAGGTGTGAGCCAGTCTGCAGTCAGCAGGGTTTATACTTCAGGGGCTTCAGCCTCAAAAAAGACCATTGATAAAGTCCATAAAGCCGCTGCTGAATTAAATTATCGGCCTAACGTTTTAGCCAGAGCCATGGTATCGGGTAAGAGTCGCATTATTGGCTTGGTCGTTGCCTACTTAGAAAACCAATTCTATCCAACAGCCATAGAAAAATTATCGACTCAGTTACAAGAAAAAGGCTACCATGTTTTAATTTTTATGGCTTCCAAAACAGCTGGCAACATTGACTCTGTGGTAGAAGAAATCCTTGACTACCAAGTTGATGGCATTATTGCTGCCTCAGTCGCATTGTCGTCAAAACTGGCTGATCGATGCCACTCAGCGGGAGTACCTGTGGTGCTGTTTAACCGCACCCAAGACGATGAGGCTCTGTCCTGCGTGACCTCTGATAATTTTAATGGCGGGGTAAAAGCGGCGCGTTTTTTGTTAGCGGGTGGGCATAACAAGTTAGGCTACATTGCAGGTTGGGAAGGCGCATCAACCCAGCGTAATCGCGAATTTGGCTTTACCGCTGCCCTGCAACAAACTGGGGTCAAACTGCATGCTCGGGAGGTAGGTGACTTCTCTATGGAGCAGGCCAGTGCAGCCACCCGTAGAATGTTTGCAGACAACCCCCCTGATGCGGTATTTGTAGCTAACGACCATATGGCGTTTGCCGTCATGGACACCTTGCGTTTTGAGTTAGGTTTTAATATTCCTAAAGATGTGTCGTTGATTAGCTACGATGATGTTCCTGCGGCGGCATGGCCCGCTTATAACCTAACCACAGTGCGCCAGCGAGTTAATCAAATGGTGCAAGAAACAGTGCGTATATTGATGGAGCAAATTGAGGGCAATAGCTTGCAAAGCCAGCGCATATCTATTGGCTCACCTATTATTTTAAGGGGTACTGCTCGCATACCAAAAGGATGGCAACCATGAAGGGTTTTGACAGTAAATTTAAGGATTTCCCAGACTATATTTTGGGTATCACCCAAGAAATTTGGGAACAGCGCGGCTTAGCTACCTTGCATCACTATTACGCGCCCGACATACCAGTGCGCTCTCCAGGCTCTATGGTAGTGGGTAATCAAACTGTGATTGCAGCTACCATGGCTACCTTAACTGAATTCCCTGACCGACAGTTATTGGGTGAGGATGTAATTTGGTCTGGAAGCCCTGAAGAGGGCATGTTTTCCTCTCACCGTATCCTCACCACAGCCACCCACCTAGGTAACGGTGTGTATGGCAAGGCTTCTGGTAAAGCCCTTAAATATCGCGTGATTGCCGATTGCCACGCCATAAACAATCAGATTAATGATGAATGGCTCATTCGTGATCAAGGCGCCGTTGTCCGTCAGTTAGGGCTAGACCCAAAAGACTATGCCCAAGATTTAATCGACCGAGAAGGTGGCCCTGAAAACTGCGTGCAGCCATTCACACCTGCCATTGACCAACCGGGCCCATACCGGGGTCAAGGTAACCAAGAGGAGTTTGGTGAAAAATATGCATCCATATTGCAGCGCATTATGGCTGCTGAAGTGAGTTGCATTCAATCCCAATATGACCGAGCCTGCCAGTCTGAGTATCCAGGCGGTGTTAGTACTCACTCCTGGGGGCCAATAGAGCGTTTTTGGATGGGTTTAAGAGCGAGCTTCCCGAGTGCCAAATTCACCATCGATCACCAAATTGGTCGCCAAGATCCATTGATGCCACCCAGAGCTGCCATCCGTTTTAGTTTGCAAGGTAAGCATGAGGGCTGGGGCAGTTTTGGTAAACCCACGGGTGCTGACGTGTATATTATGGCTGCCGCTCATGTTGAGTTTGGTCCCTATGGGATCAGGCGCGAATTTGTTGTGTTTGACGAAACCTCGATTTGGAAACAAATTTTAATGCAAACGGCTTAATTAACGCCAGCTATGAGCAGTTTCAAGGTGTGTAATTTTAATCATATTGCCCTACAGGATGATTGTATGACTGAACCAGTTCTCGTTCGCTATGGTGAACTAAAACCATGTCGGAGTGCATTTATTGATGCCCATACCCCAGGTTCTGAACAAAAAGAAAACTTCACGATAATTGGTGCTGGAGTGGCAGAAAGCCCAGATCAACATGTGCACATTAAAGCCACGCCAGGCTTTAATATTGGTGCAGCTGGCCAGCCGCCAAAGTGTGTTAACTCCCTGCATTACCACAACAGTGCAGAAGTGTTTTTTATATTGCGCGGTAAATGGCGTTTTTTTTGGGGCTTAAATGGTGATGCAGGCGAAGTAATATTGCAAGAAGGTGACCTCATTAGTGTGCCCACACGGATCTTTCGTGGCTTTGAAAATGTGGGCACAGATTATGGCATGATCATGGCTATACTGGGTGGAGATGATGCCGGTGGAGGTGTTGTTTGGGCGCCACAGGTGCTCGAAAACGCCTTAACCCATGGTTTGGTATTAAGTGAAAAAGGTGTGCTTTATGACACTAAAAAAGGCCAGTCTTTGCCCGTAGGTGAGCAGCCAATGCCACCACTCACCCCTAAGCAGTTGGCTGATATTGTTGAATTGCCTGTTGAAAGCCTCATCCCCCAATATGTAGCTCGGTACTGGGATATGGTGGCCTTAGCCAAGCACACGCCGTGTCAGGTGATTGGAGAAACCGGCCTCATCAAGGACAAACCGGGCTTTGTGGTAGAGTTATTGGTGCGCACATCGATTAGTAATCAGGCCTATCAAAGTGCAAAAGATGAAGTGCTCATGGTCATGCGGGGACACTGGAAATTGACTTGGGGTCATGATCAGCTTGTATTGAATCCGGGGGATACCTGTTGGGTGCCTGCACATCTTTCTCATAGCCTAGAAGTGTGTGTGAGTGGAGAAGCTAGTCTCTATCGTGTGACTGGCACAGATGATGATGCTGGCCTCACTTGGCAGGGTGAGTGAAACTTTGTTATGAAGCTCGAACCTTTACTCCTGCTGCCTGGCATGATGTGTGATAGCCGCATGTACGCCTCCCAGATTTTGGCCTTGGAAGACCTTACTGAGTGTCAGGTTGGCAACATTGGAGGGGCGAACAATATGGTTGATATTGCGGCTCAAGTGCTGGCTCAAGCACCCGACAAATTTGCCCTAGCTGGCTTATCTATGGGCGGTATCGTGGCCATGGAAATCATCCGTCAGGCACCAGAGAGAGTCACTCGATTAGCTCTGATGAATACTAACCCATGCGCTGAAGAGGATGCGGTCAAGGTCACCCGTCAACCGCAGATAGATGTGGTGCGGGCAGGTCAGCTGGAGCCAATGTTGCGTGACACCATGGTGCCACGATATTTTGCTACCCAAGAGGCCCACAGCCAATTTGACCAGTTGTGTATTGATATGGCCTTGAGTCAAGGCGAGGATGTATTTGTGCGACAATCCTTGGCTTTAAAAAATCGTCACGACCAGCGGGAAACATTGGCATTGTTTGATAAGCCTTGTTTAGTGCTTATGGGTGAAGCTGATGAAATATGCCCCTTAGAAAAGCATGAATGTATGGTTACCCTGCTATCTAATGTGACTTTCGTTAAGATTCATAACGCTGGGCACATTCCCACACTTGAACAACCCGCAGCCACCAACGCTGCCTTAAGACAATGGATGGTACAAAAATGAATGTTAGTTTGTTGAAAAAGCTACAAAGCGTAGACACGCCTACGGTGTGCAATGCCATTGAGGTGGCTCAAGGCCAACGAGGCTTCAATCAATTCACCAAGGGCACCATGCTCATCTCATCAAGTGAAGATTTGGCTATAGTAGGTTATGCCCGCACTGCTCAAATTGCCGCCCTAGCGCCTCCCAAAGAAAGCGCCAGTGTGATTAAACAACGCCGAGCAGATTACTATCGGCACATGTCTGAAGGGCCAAGACCGGCTATTGCCGTAGTGGAGGATATCGATTATCCCCACGCTATTGGGGCTTATTGGGGCGAAGTGAATACCACCATTCATAAGGCTTTTGGGCTCGGGGGCGCTTTAACTAATGGGGTCATGCGCGATTTGGGTGATCTACCCACTGGATTTCCCGTAGTGGCAGGTTCAATTGGCCCAAGCCATGGGTTTGTGCACGTGCGTAGCATTGGCCAGCCAGTGACTATTTTTGGTATGCACGTTGTCGATGGAGACCTTGTACATGCAGACAGACACGGCGCCTTAGTCATTCCTCCAGAGGTTATCCCCCTGCTTGAGGCGGCCATTGATCAGTTGCTGACTACTGAGCAACTGATTTTAGGTCCAGCACGCCAAGAAGGTTTTGGTCTAGCTGAATTTGAGAAGGCTTGGGCAGCCTTTGAAAAGGCACGTACCTAAATTTGAGGAGGGTCAAATAACCCCAGACACCCTCAACAATTAGAACAACAATTAGGCCAAATTTAAATATTCTGCCGTGCCTTCTAAAAGCATCTGTACCGCCATAATAATGAGCACCATGCCCATCAAACGCTCTATGGCGATCAGCCCTCTTTCTCCCAGCAAAACGTAAAGCCTGCGTGAAGCCAATAAAATAAGGGCAGAAACAACCCAAGCAGCGGTGACAGCTAACCACATGTCTAACCACTGACCTTCAGCTGACTTTCGCATTAGCATAATCATGGCTAAGCTTGAAGGTCCAGCTATAAGAGGAATAGCTAAAGGGACGATAAAGGGCTCACCATCGGGCGTTTTACCTAATAAGCCACCTTCTTTTGGAAACACCATCTTTATAGCAATCAGAAATAATACAATGCCCCCGCCAATCCGAATGGCTTCTTGAGAGACCTGTAAGAAACTTAAAATATAGGGACCTAAGACTAAAAATATTAACAATACCAAATAGGCGATGAGTAATTCTCTGCGTAAAACCAGTCGTCTCCGCTCTTCAGGCACTTGTTTTAACACCGACAAAAATAGAGGGATATTACCAAGGGGATCCATCACTAAAAAAAGTAAAGTGGCAGCAGCAAAAATATCCATACGTTTCTCAATATAAGGTTAACTAATTAATCTAAGCGTCGCTGAATAACCACAGCATGGTTCCAGCTAGGCGCTGATTCCACATGGGTAGCACGGCCTCGCTCTTGGCGTGGTGTGACATTAAAATGGGTGCGGTAGGTGGTACTAAAATGACTCGCAGAAGAAAAGCCACAACTCATGCCCACTTCTACAATAGAGCGATCCGTGTCCCTTAGCATTTGACGAGCCTTATCTAACCTCAATTGCAAATAAAACCGCGAAGGTACATTGTCTAAATGTTTTTTAAATAAGCGCTCTAAGTGCCTTCTAGACAGCCCGACATGGTATGCCAAATCATCAGGAGACAAGGGCTCTTCTATATTGGTTTCCATGAGTGTCACAGCTTCAATCAGTTTAGGCTGACTAGAGCCGATGCGCGCTTTAAGAGGAATACGCTGCTCAGCATCTTGAGGGCGCATGCGCTCAACCAAAAACCATTCAGATAAATGCACAGCCACATCTAAGCCCTGCTGCTGCGTCAACCAGGCTAACATAAAGTCTGTCGTTGAGGCCCCACCAGCACAGGTCATCATCTGCGCATCTTGCTCAAACAATTGATGACTCCAAAGGACTGCAGGAAAATTTTCCCGTAGATTTTCAATCATCGACCAGTGGCAACAACTGCGCTTACCGTTAAGCAAGCCAGCATAGGCCATGGGCAAAATACCCGTGCCTATGGCTAACATCGTCACACCCCTTTTAGCCTGCTGGACTAACCAGCGTTCTAAAGTCACATCAGTTTCATTAGGCGTGATTAAGTCCCCAATCACAAACAAGGTATCAACAGGTTCACTTGCTAAGTATTTAACTGATGGACCTAGCACAGAATCGCTACCCACAGACATTACTTGAAGTTTATATTTAGCGTATTCCAACACTTGGTTTGTGTGCAGTAAAAGTTCAGTAATTTGCCCATAATGGCTCACACTCAGGCGGGATAATAAAAGCAGACCTACGGTATGGGAGTTTTGTAACTTAGACATAGGCCTCAAGGATACACTGAATTATTAAGTGGTTGTATAAAACATCATCAATGGCATGCCAAAGTCAGGCCAGTGTATAGAAAAAGCATCAATCATCCATAAAAGTTTAGAACAAATATCCTCAATGTCATGATAACAAAAACTAGGGTCGCACCAGCTCAAGTTTTGACCTAGTACAGCCAAACATTTTCTTGAATAATACACTTGGCATTAACAAGATTTGTTACACTTCCTAAAAGTGAAGTTAGCTGATGTCCCAAGGAAGAGTTTTATGCGCACATTAACAGATAAAAAAAACAATGCGATTGATTTAGTTTGTGACCTGATTGGAAAGCGTCAGAAGAAGGCTAAGTCTGCAACCATGCAGCAACTCGCCCGCCTCTACTACGCTGAAAGCATCCCCACAGAATTATTACAATTCGATACAGACAACCTGTATGGCGCGTTAGCTAGCTTATGGGATTGCGTACAGCTGCGTCATAAAGATCAAGTTAACATCCGTGTATATAACCCTAATTATGAAGAACATCAGTGGTACACCAGCCACACGATTGTAGACATCGTCTGCGATGACAAAGCCTTTTTAGTGTCTTCCATTACTAATGCCCTAGTGCAGTTAGGCCATACCATTCATATCACCACTCATCCAGTGGTTGCTATCGAGCGCGATAATAAAGGCCACATTACCAGCCTATCCCCGTTCACAGGTAAGGCTGATAGCGCCAACTTAGAAGCCGTCATGCGTTTTGAAATTGATCAGCAAAATGATCCTGATGCAGTGACTAAAATAGTGACTAGCCTCACAGGGATTATTAGTGACGTGCGTTTAGTGGTGGACGATTGGCTACCCATGCGTGACAAACTCGTTTCCATTATTGACACTTTAGAAGCCCAAAACTTACCTGTGGCAGCCGAAAACTTGGCTGAGAACATTGCTTTTTTGCGCTGGGTAGCCGACAGCCATTTCACCTTTATTGGTTATCGCTCTTATGCACTCAAAGAAGATGCAGTTACCGGTTTATGCCTTCTTGCTCCACAAAAAGGCACTGGCCTAGGCAGTTTTCGTGACCATAACTGTAGCATCGAGAGCCTATTGCCCAAGACTCTATCGCCACGCAACTCAGATTTAGCCTTGCGCAAAAATATGCTAGTTATGACTAAATCTACCAGTCGCTCCACAGTGCACCGCCCGGTGAATTTTGACTACTTGGGCCTTAAACGCTTTGACAGTCAAGGTAATGTTATTGGCGAAGAACGTTTTTTTGGTCTGTATTCTTCTGCTGCCTATACGGCTCGTATTGACGAAGTACCATTGCTAAGGCGCAAGGCTCAAGATTTACGTGAACGCATTGAACTATTACCCAACAGTCACAAGGGTAAGGCCTTACAACACATTCTCAATAGCTACCCTCGGGACGAAATGTTGCAAGCTAGTGTGGATGAACTTTACCCCATTATTCGTGGGGTACTAGACACACAAGAGCGGCATAATTTGCGCCTATTTCTTCGTCTGGATACTTTTGGTCGTTTTGCTACCGCCCTAGTGTATGTGCCACGTGAGCGCTTCAACACGCAATTGCGCATTAAGATGCAAAACATCCTGATACGAGAATTCACTGGTTCTAGTGTTGATTTTAATGTCATGTTTTCTGAGCAGCCTTTGGCTCGGGTGCAGTTGACGGTGCATGGCAAAGACATTCACAACTTACCGTTTGACATTAATGATATCGAACAGCAAATGCGCAATGCCATGCTGGCCTGGAGTGACCACTTACACCACGCCCTCAACAAAAAACGTGGTGAGGCCGAGGGTAACCTTTTGTTTAAGCAGTATGGACATGCTTTTCCATTGGCCTACCAAGAGAATTTTTCTGCTCAAGTGGCTGTTATGGACTTAATCCGCCTACAAAAGATTAATGTGGATAATCCACTGTCTACCTACTTATACCGATCAGTGTATCAATCAGACCAGAGTCTAAATTTCAAAGTATTTGGACACGGCCAAGCTAAAGCCCTATCTGATGTGTTACCTATTTTGGAGCGCATGGGTGTCAAGGTCATCAACGCATATCCCTACACCATTCGACCTGAAACTGGCCTCGATAAGTGGATTATCGACTTTGTGATTGAAATTGATCCTCAGGTCAATCTTAACCGCGCCAATGTTAAAGAACGTTTTCAAGAAGCCTTTAGTCAAATTTATATGGGACGAGTGGCCAACGATCGTTTTAATAGCTTGATCTTAGCCGCTAACTTGACTTGGCAGCAAACCATTCTCATGCGCGCCATTGGTAGTTACTTGCTCCAAGTCCAAGTGCCATTTAGCCAGGCCTACATGCAGTCTAGCTTAGTCCGTAATGCTGACATTACCCATACCTTAGTGCGTTTATTTGAGGCTCGCTTTGACCCGAATGAGGAGCAATCTGAAGACCTTGTTGAACATTTACAAGAAGACATCAGCTTAGCCTTAGAACAAGTAAGCAACCTTGATGAAGACCGCATTGTTAAGCATTTCTTAGCTGTGATCATGGCCATGCTTCGGACCAACTACTTTCAAACGGATAGCAACGGTGGTCGCCACGAATACTTGTCTTGCAAATTAGACCCAAGTCAGATTCCGGGTGTGCCATTACCCTTGCCTAAGTATGAGATTTTTGTCTATTCAACATGGGTAGAGGGTGTCCATCTTCGGGGTGGCAAGGTGGCTCGCGGTGGCTTACGCTGGTCTGATCGTCAAGAAGACTATCGCACAGAAGTGCTTGGACTTGCCAAAGCTCAAATGGTGAAAAATGCTGTGATTGTGCCTTTAGGTGCTAAGGGTGGTTTTGTATGCAAACAATTGCCAGTCACGCAAGACCGTGAAATTTTAATGGCCGAAGTCATCCGAAGCTACTCCACATTTATTCAAGCCTTGCTGGACATCACCGATAATATTGTTGATCAACAGGTGGTTGCTCCAAAACAGGTGAGACGTTTTGATGATGATGATCCTTACTTAGTAGTTGCCGCTGACAAGGGCACTGCAACCTTTTCGGACTTGGCGAACTCAATTTCAGAAAAAAATGCCTTTTGGTTGGGCGATGCCTTTGCCTCTGGGGGCGCTAATGGTTACGACCATAAGAAAATGGGTATTACTGCCCGCGGTGCGTGGGAATCTGTAAAACGATTGTTTGCCGAACAAGGCCGTGATTGCCAAAGCCAAGATTTCACCGTCGTAGCGGTAGGAGATATGGCAGGTGATGTGTTTGGTAACGGCATGCTTTTGTCAAAACACGTGTGTTTGCAGGCTGCGTTCAACCACTTGCATATTTTTATTGACCCCACTCCAGACGCCAAAGCATCGTTTGTTGAACGTCAGCGTTTATTCAATCTTCCACGGTCCAGTTGGACCGACTATGAGAGCAAGCTAATTTCTAAAGGGGGTGGCATATTTGAACGCTCAGCCAAGTCCATTAAACTGAGCCCTCAAATGCAAAGCATGATGGGCACAGACACCAAAAAAATGGCCCCCAACGAACTAATCCACGCTTTATTAAAAATGCCAGTTGATCTGTTTTGGAATGGGGGCATCGGCACTTATGTTAAGGCCAGTAGCGAAAATCATAGTGACATTGGTGACCCAGCCAACGATAACTTGCGAGTTAATGGCAATCAACTAGGTGCCAGAGTGATTGGTGAAGGTGGTAATCTTGGTTTCTCTCAGCATGGACGCATTGAGTTTGCGCAGGCTGGGGGCTACATCAACACCGACGCTATTGATAATTCAGCGGGTGTGGATAGTTCAGACCATGAAGTGAACATCAAAATTCTGCTGAGCCAACTGGTCGATGCAGGCGACATGACGATGAAACAACGCAACACCCTACTGGCCAGTATGACTGATGAAGTCGGTGAGCTCGTCCTGAGCCATAACTACCATCAAACCCTAGTTTTGAGCATTGCTGAAGGCCAAGCGAGTGCTCGCTTAAGCGATCATAAACGCTTAATACATAGCCTAGAAAAACAAGGTCGGCTCAATCGTGGCTTGGAAGGTCTGCCAGATGATGCCAATATGGACGAACGGGCCCGAGTGCAAGCGGGACTAACGCGCCCTGAAATTTCCGTATTATTGGCCTACAGTAAGATGCGCTTATTCGATGAGTTGATGGCAGCAAATATTGGAAATGACGCCTATTTAGCGCGCAGCCTAGAACATTATTTTCCTAAAGTACTGAGTAAAAAATACGCCACAGCAATAGCGTCACACCCGTTACGCAGCGAAATTATTGCGACCCATGTTACCAATCAAATTGGCAACCGCATGGGATCTACCTTTGGTAACTATTTGCAAGAAGAAATGGGCGCAGAAGCAGGTGACATGGCGCGCGCCTTCACTGCAGCTTGCGATATTATACAAGCCCAAAGTTTGTGGCATGAACTAGATCGAGTCACCTTGATCATAGACTACCCAAAGTCCATGCAACTACATAAGAATATTCAGACCTTATTGGAAGACCTCACTTTGTGGTTGTTAAGCCAACATCCGGGTCAAACTATTCAAACCATGGTGGACCAGTATCAAAAGCCAATGGCTATTTATTACTCGGAACTGACCCATTTATTGCCTCAAGCAGCAACCCACCGCATCAATGCGCAAGCAGATGAGCTAACAGCAATGGGGATGGATTCCAAAATTAGCCAGCGTTTAAGCCAGCTAGAATTTTTATACTACGGTTTATATGTGGCTCGAGTCGCTAGCGAGTGTGAAACTAAAGTAATTACGTCTGCCCAAACGTGGTATCGGTTGTACGAAAGATTCCAAGGTGATTGGCTCAATCAAGCCATTGCTAATTTACCCATTAAAGACCAGTGGCAACGCAAAGCCAGAGGCAGCCTTAAACAAGAGTTTGAAGCCAGCCTAGCCCAGTTGACTCAAGCTGTCATTGTGGGTGATCAAGACCCCGCATGGGAGTTACGCAATGAGGCTTTTATTGAGCGTTGCCTAGCCATCTTGGGTGAACTACAAAGTAACACCAACATTAATTTAGCCATGTTATCAGTTGCAGTCCGAGAAATTGCCAAGCTGAAGACCAGTAGCACTTAACACGCAATGCATTGTGATTAACTCACATCATCCAAAAAATATTAGGAACTTTTATGAGCCATACCCCAGTAACACGTGCCCTGTTTGATGAAGTTATGATGCCTAACTACGCACCAGCTCCAGTGATCCCTGTGCGCGGAAAAGGGTCTAGAATTTGGGACCAGAATGAAAAAGAATACATCGATTTTGCGGGTGGTATTGCCGTTACAAGTGTAGGCCACAGCCACCCAAAACTGGTCGCAACCCTCAAAGAGCAAGGGGAAAAATTGTGGCACATCGCCAATGTGATGACCAACGAGCCTGCTTTGCGCTTAGCCAAAAAACTCACCGATGCGACCTTTGCTGATAAGGTCTATTTTGCCAATTCTGGTGGTGAGGCCAATGAAGCTGCCTTTAAGTTAGCCCGTCGTTATGCAGTGGATAACTTTGGTGAGCAAAAAAATGAAATTATTGCCTTTGAACAAGCCTTTCATGGACGTACCTTATTTACCGTAAGTGTGGGTGGGCAACCTAAGTACAGTGCTGGTTTTGGCCCCGCTTTAGAGGGCATTACCCACTTGCCTTACAATGACATTGCAGCTCTAGAAGCAGCTGTTTCTGATAAAACCTGCGCTATTGTCATGGAACCACTGCAAGGCGAAGGCGGTATTATTAAATCAGACCCAGCCTTCATTCAACGTGCTAGAGAATTATGTGATGAACATGATGCCCTCTTGGTAATTGACGAAGTTCAAACTGGAGCTGGCCGATTAGGGACGCTTTATGCTTATCAGCAAACTAATATTTTGCCCGACATCCTCACTACCGCTAAAGGCTTGGGTAACGGTTTTCCAGTGGCTGCCATGTTAACCACTGAACGAGTATCCAAGAGCCTAGGTGTGGGCACTCACGGAAGCACCTATGGTGGTAATCCATTAGCCTGTTCCATTGCTGAAGCTGTCATCGATATTGTTAATACCCCAGAGGTGTTGGCGGGTGTCAATGCTAAGTTTGAGCGTTTTAAAGCAGGTTTAGACGCTATTAATGCACGTGTGCCCTTCTGTGAAGAGGTACGGGGCAAAGGCTTATTGATTGGTTGTGCCCTTAATGAAACCTATAAAGGCCAAGCAGGAAAATTTCTTGGTGCAGCCCAAGCCCGAGGTTTATTGGTATTAATTGCAGGGCCAAACGTGATCCGTATGGCCCCATCTTTATTAATTCCTGACGCAGACATCGATGCTGGCTTAGCTATTTTAGAAGCCGCTGTGCGCGACATAGTAGAAGCATAGCCGAAGCATAGTCGAAGCAGAATAGCAGTATCCAAAAAGCCTATTAGGAAAAGTGATGACCGATTTGTCTGCAAAAAATGAAATAGAAGCACACGCGTTAGAATGGATTACTGCACAGCAGCAAAACATGCAACAAGACCTTTGGAGCTTAGTAGAAATTAATTCTGGTAGCTACAATGTGGCAGGTGTTAATCAGGTGGCAGAGACCTTGGCCCAGTGGAGTGAAAAGCTTGACTGCCATGCCGAATTTATAGAAATGCCACCTCAGGATGTAGTAGATGACTCAGGCCAATTGAACCAACAACCTCTAGGTCGCGCCCTACGTTTATATAAGCGCCCCCAAGCGCCCATCCAAGTTTTTTTATGTGCACATATGGACACCGTGTTTCCTAGTGACCATCCGTTCCAAACGATTACTCAACTAGAGGATGACATAATCAATGGCCCAGGGGTTGCCGACCTCAAGGGAGGTATTGTGGTGATGTTTAAGGCCTTAGAAGCGTTTGAAAGAAGCCCATTACAAGATCAATTGGGTTGGGAAATTCTGTTCAACCCAGATGAAGAAATCGGTTCACCTAGCTCGTCTAAGTTATTCTCAGAAATTGCCCAACGTCATCACTTAGGTTTAATTTATGAGCCTTCTTTTGCCGATGGTAATTTAGCGGGTGCCCGCAAAGGTAGTGGTAATTTTTCTGTAGTTACAAGGGGTAAAGCTGCTCACGCTGGCCGCGAGCACCACCTTGGTCACAATGCTATTCGTGCCATGGCAAATTTCACCTGCGCCCTAGATGACCTTAACGGTCAACAGCATGGCATTACTATTAACCCAGGGTTTGTAAAGGGTGGAGGAGCGGTAAACATTGTGCCTGACACTTGTACGATGCGTTTTAATATCCGCATTGAAACCAGTAACCAACAACTCTGGTGTGAGCAAAAAATAGCCACCATTTTGGCACAAATTAATACCCTTGATGGCATTAGCATTGAATTACATGGTGGCTTTGGTCGTGAGCCTAAAATTCTTAGTCCTGCCAACCAAACCTTATGCAAACTAGTCCAATCTTGCGGTAAAACCCTGGGGCTTAAGTTAGAGTTTTTACCCACAGGAGGTTGCTGTGATGGTAACAACCTTGCTGCTGCTGGCCTACCCAACATTGATACCTTAGGCGTACAAGGTGGAAAAATTCACAGTAGCGATGAATATATGTACTTGTCGAGTTTAACCACACGCTCACAATTAAGTGCCTTAATTTTAATACGCTTAGCCCAGAGTGAAGACTTGGCTTGGTTGCAACGCGACGGTATGGTGCGACCCTCATGTTAATTGTCAGGCCTATAAAAAGTAATGACGCAGAGGCCTTCAAAGATTTTGCTGCAGCCTCTGGTGTAGGGCATACAAACTTGCCCAACCACTCAGCCCACTTGGCACAAAAAATTAATCATAGCGAACTATCCTTTGCATCTAGCGTTGAACACGCAGGAGAAGAGGCTTACACCTTTGTTATGGAAGATACCCACAGTGAGCGTTTGGTGGGCACTTGTACAGTAGATGCGGCAGTGGGCTTAAGTGAACTTTATTTTACCTATCGTGTTGATCAAGTCGTTCATAGTGCTGTTGAATTACAAATTAATAACCGCATTCCAGCCTTACACCTAAGTCACGATTACACAGGGGCGTCTCGTCTAAGTTCGTTTTACTTAGAACCAAACTACCGCTGTAATTTTTACGATCAGTTGCTATCAAAATCTCGTCTACTATTTATGGCCAGTTTTCCACAGCGTTTCGCCGCCACAACGATTGCAGAAATGAAAGGTGTGATTAACGCTGAGGGTGTATCACCTTTTTGGGAGGCCGTAGGTAGACATTTTTTTACCATGGATTTTGCTGAGGCTGACTTACTCACTACGTCTAGCAATAAACACTTTATTGCTAACCTAATGCCACGTTACCCCCTTTACGTCCCTTTGTTAAATGCCAAAGCACAGGCTGTCATCGGTGAGCACCACGAAGATGTGGAAGACATCGTTAACATTCTTGAACACGAAGGTTTGCACTTCGCAGGTCATGTAGATATTTTTGATGCTGGTCCAATTCTAGAAGTGCGTACGCGACATATTCGGGCTATCCGGCATGCCGAGCAAGCCCAAGTTGCAGTCGGTGTTGAAGTATTAGTCGGCAAGCGGGTGCTCGTATGCAACAACAATTGCCTTGATTTTCGATGCATTATCGTGCGCAAGCAAGGGCCATTGTTGCTCTTGAGTGAGGCTCAATTAGAAGCTTTACAGGTGGCAGTCGGTAACACCTTAACCTATTGCCCATTAAGATGAAGTGAGCCCTAAGCAGTTTTTGTAAAAATTGCTAAGTGCTGCTCAAATAAGTCTCTAAAGCTAAATCTAAGAGACTTAATGGAAAAGAGTTTGTGGTCCAACAAAGGTACTATTTGCAACATTAAACCTGTTACAAAATCTTCTGGAGGCCCTAATGATGATAATCCGCCCCTTAATGGAGACCGATGCCGGTGCCCTTCTCAACTTAGCCCATAAAGCCGGCATTGGCTTTACTTCACTGCCAGCAGACCCAGAGCGCATTGCGACTAAAATTGAAGCTTCATTGGCAGCCTTTAAAGACCAAGTGGATCTCAGTAGCGAACAAAGTTATGTTTTTGTGCTGGAAGACACGCACACTGAAAAAGTTGTCGGTATTTGTGGCATCGAGTCTACCATTGGATTGTCTACCCCTTGGTACAGTTATCGCATCGGTACTTTAGTGCACTCTAGCCGAGAACTGAAAGTTCACAATACGTTTCCAACCCTGTATTTAAGCAACGACCAAACGGCTTGTGCTGAGGTCTGTACCTTATTTTTAGACCCTGACTACCGTCACAGTAAAAATGGCCATCTACTCTCTAAAAGTCGCTTTCTTTTCTTGGCTGAATTCTCACAGCGATTTGAACCGAAAATTATAGCTGAAATGCGTGGTGTATCTGATGCTAATGGCCAATCGCCTTTTTGGGATGGCTTAGGCGCCCACTTTTTTGATATGCCATTTGCCGATGCAGACCGTTTGACCGGCTTAGGCAAAAAAGAATTTATTGCCGAACTCATGCCTCGTCACCCCTTATACATTAACTTTTTGCCAAAAAGTGCCCAAGAAGTGATCGGTCAAGTGCATGAAAGCACGCGTCCAGCGAGAAAAATGCTAGAAGATGAAGGTTTTCGTTACCATGGTTACGTGGATATTTTTGATGCAGGTCCAGCCTTAGAAACACAGGTAAAAGACATTCGAGCAGTTCGAGATAGTAAGCTATGTGAGGTATCAGTCGAAGACCAAGTACCCAATGGAACTACTCTTTTTTTGGTCAGCAATACGAGTCTTAAAGGTTACCGTTGCACTATGGCTTATCTCAATACTCCAGTATCAGGTCCATTAAGTATTAGTGCAGCGTTAGCCAAGGCTCTGCATATTAAGACAGGCGAAAGCCTCCGCACAGTGCCTCTATTTGGTCCTCGGCCCTAAAGTTTAAGGAATAATTATGACTCATCTCATTAATAACCAATGGTTAATGGGCCATGGCCCAACTTTTGATTCTGTTAATCCTGCTAATAATGACATCCTTTGGCAGGGCCAGGGTGCTGATGCCAAACAAGTGGATGACGCTATTAAGTCAGCTCGCGCAGCCTTTATCCCTTGGTCACTAACTGCTTATCAAGACCGCCTAGCGATGATCAAAAGATTTCAAGTCCAATTGCAGGCGCAAGCTGAACCCATGGCTTTGGCTATCGCTCAAGAAACGGGTAAGCCATTATGGGAAACACGCACAGAAGCATCTGCCATGGCGGGCAAAATAGACCTATCAGCCAAAGCCTACGAAGAACGCACAGGTGTGGTTAGTAAACCTGCTCCAGTTGGAACCCAAGCTTGGTTGCGTCATCGCCCCCATGGTGTGGTCGCCGTATTTGGACCTTACAATTTTCCTGGCCACTTACCTAATGGACATATTGTGCCCGCACTATTAGCTGGAAATACCGTGGTGTTTAAACCGAGCGAACAAACACCATTGGTGGCGCAACTGACCCTTCAATGTTGGTTAGATGCAGGTTTGCCCCAAGGGGTCATTAACCTCGTTCAAGGTGCGAAAGAAACAGGCGTCGCCTTAGCCAATCACCATGGTATCGACGGCTTATTCTTTACCGGCAGTTCCAGCACAGGCATGCTATTACACCAGCAATATGCCGGTCGCCCTGACAAAATACTGGCCCTAGAAATGGGGGGTAATAACCCGTTAATCGTGAGCCAAGTCGATAATCAGCGCGCTGCTGTGCATGAAATTATTCAATCAGCGTATATCTCTGCTGGCCAACGCTGCACCTGTGCTCGGCGTTTGTACATACCCACAGGGTCAAAAGGAGACGCCTTGGTCGACAAGTTAGTCAGTGCTGTGAGCAAAATACGTGTAGGTTTGTATGATGCCGAGCCTGCCCCGTTTATGGGTTCTGTCATCTCCTATGGGGCTGCCCAACAACTATTAGCCGCTCAACAATTTATGATTGACCAAGGAGCAACTGCTTTAGTCAAAATGAAATCATTAGCATTAGGTACAGGGCTTTTAAGCCCGGCTTTAATTGAGGTCACCAACGCCAAGAACTTACCTGATCAGGAATACTTTGGGCCCCTTTTGACCTTAGTTCGTTACCAAAATTTGGATCAGGCCATTGCCATGGCTAACGACACCAGCTTTGGTTTGTCGGCTGGCTTATTAAGTGACTCCCGCGAGGATTATGATTACTTTTTGCCTCGCATCCGAGCAGGTATCGTTAATTGGAACAAGCAAATTACGGGAGCCAGTGGTGCCTCACCATTTGGTGGTGTAGGTGCCAGTGGTAACCACCGTGCTAGCGCTTTTTATGCGGCAGATTATTGCGCCTACCCAGTGGCATCTATTGAAGCTGAAGCCTTAGTTATACCCACCCAATTAAGTCCTGGTCTGGACCTTTAAGGCGGTATGTATGAGTCTTCCAGTGCCCACTTTAGAAGCTAACTTTGATGGCCTCGTAGGACCCACTCATAACTATGGGGGTTTGTCCTACGGCAACGTCGCCTCTAGCAGCAATTCAGCACGACCGTCTAATCCTAAGCAAGCCGCACAACAAGGCTTGCATAAAATGAAGTCGTTGCATGATCTCGGTATGCTGCAGGGGGTCTTAGCACCCCAGTCCCGCCCCGATTTAAATACCCTAAGGCGCATTGGCTTTAGTGGCACCGATAACCAAGTCATTGACCAAGCAGCAAAAAAGGCACCGGCCCTGTTAGTCTCTTGTTACTCAGCGTCCAGCATGTGGACTGCCAACGCAGCAACCGTGTCTCCCAGCACTGACTGTAAAGATGGCCGTTTACACTTTACCCCAGCCAACCTAGTTAACCGTTTTCACCGCTCTATAGAACATGCAACCACAGGGCGAATTTTACAAGCCACCTTCGCTAACCAAGAGTGTTTCGCGCATCATCAGGCACTTCCTTCATCAGATCACTTTGGCGATGAGGGTGCTGCCAACCACACACGGTTTTGCAGCGCCTATGGTCAGTCGGGGGTAGAATTTTTTGTTTATGGTCAACAGGCTTTTAGTGGCACAGCCCCTAAGCCAGCTCGATACCCAGCTCGCCAAAGTTTAGAAGCGTCGCAAGCCGTTTCTCGTTTGCATGGCCTTAAAGAACAACATGTGGTGTTTGCACAACAAAATCCAGCAGTCATTGATGCTGGCGTATTCCACAATGACGTCATTGCCGTGGGTAATGGCCTTGTCTCATTTTACCACCAGCAAGCATTTCTCAACCCTAAACAAGTTAGCCATGACCTGCAAAGCGCCATAAACCAAGCAGGTCATGGTGAAATGCAGTTTATTGAAGTGCCTAACAACCAAGTCTCAGTGCAAGATGCGGTCACCAGCTACCTCTTTAATAGTCAGTTACTTTGCCTACCCCACCTAGCGCCTGGCAAAATGGCCATGGTGGTACCACAAGAATGCCACTCTAACGTCAAGGTTTCAGCTTACCTAGATGAACTTGTCGCCGGTGATAACGCCATTGATCAAATTTTAACATTTGACCTACAGCAAAGCATGATTAACGGTGGTGGGCCTGCGTGTTTGCGTCTGAGAGTGGTATTGAACGCCGCCGAACAAAGCGCTGTTAATCCTGCTTGCATGATGAACTCTCATTTGTTCACACGCTTAATGTCTTGGACCGAGACCCATTACCGTGATCGTCTCATAGAAGCCGACTTGGCTGACCCACAACTGCTCATCGAAAGTCACAGCGCCCTTGATGAGCTCACACAAATTCTCCATCTAGGCAGTGTCTATGACTTCCAATTTTAGTGGCTGATGCGGCCACTCATGCTACACTTAAAATGAAGTAGCCAGCCTGAGTAGATGATGAAAATACGACAATTTTGTGAATCTGATCGCAGTGATTTAATTAAGCTTTGGCACGCAGTGTTCCCTGATGACCCGTCTCACAACGAGCCATCAAAGGTCATCGAATCCAAGCTAGCAATAGACAATCTTATTTTTATCGCGGAGCATAAAGGCCTCATTATAGGCGCATGCATGGCAGGCTATGATGGCCATCGTGGCTGGTTATATGCGGTGGCAGTATGCAAGGAACAGCGCCGCAGTGGCGCTGGTTCTGCGCTGGTCCAGCATGCCATACAGGCATTAAAAGTAATGGGTTGTATCAAGGTTAATCTGCAAATTCGTGCAACTAATACACAAGTAACCACCTTTTATGAAAGCCTAGGTTTTGTCATAGAAGAACGTCTGAGTATGGGTACATTTATTGGCTAAGAGTGACTTGTTAAGGAAATAAAAAAAATGCTCATTGAATCTGAACTACAACTTCGAGAAATCTATGGCCATGCAAAGGGGCGCGCTAAAGACAAGCAGTTAAGTGCCTTAGAACGCCATAGCATTAACTTTATTGATCATGCGCCCTTCATGACCCTGTCTACTTATGCAGCCTCAGGTGCACTTGACTGCTCACCACGGGGCGGTTTGCCAGGCTTTGTAAAAGTAGTCAATGAAAACTGTATTATCATTCCTGACAGCAAGGGTAACAATCGGCTCGATAGTTTGGTCAATATTATTGAGACTAAACAGGTAGGCTGTCTATTCTTGATACCAGGAGTGGATGAAACATTAAGAATCAATGGACGAGGGCGGATCTCAACCTCAGCAGCACATTTAAAGCTGTTCTCTCATCATAAAAATCTGCCAAAAACGTGTATTGAGATTCGTATCAAAGAAGTATTTTTACATTGCGCTAAAGCCCTAATGCGTTCTAAACTCTGGTCCACTGATGCCAAAATGGAACGTTCAAAGTTTCCTACCATAGCTTCAATGCTTAATGATCAGCTGTGCTTAACCGAGCCAACAGAAAGCCAAGCGACTATGGTGGCGCGCTACCAGCAGGATTTATAGCCATACCTAGGTTTATTAGCGCTTTGCACGATGCACACAAGGAATATCAATGATTATTAGGCCCGTCGAAAGTAAAGATATAGACACCATACTCGAGCTAAATGAGAAATCAGTGAAAGTGTTGAGCCACCTAGATAGGTCAGCACTACTGGGTTTAATTGAGATGTCTATATTGACTCTAGTGGTGGAGGAAGACCATCAAGTGGCTGGATTTTTAATTGGATTGACTCATGGTGTTGCCTACGAGAGTATCAACTACGCCTGGTTTAACAATCAATATAAAGCGTTTTTCTACGTTGATAGAATTGTAGTTTCAGACCAGTTCAGGGGGCAAGGTATTGCATCTAAGCTATACGAATACGTGTCAAAATGGGCCCATGAGCAGGCATTACCTCATATTTTTGCTGAAATTGACGTCTTACCACCAAACACACCCTCTCTATTATTCCACCAAAAGTTTGGCTTTAAGGAACTTGAATTATTAAAACACCACAAGCATAAAATGGTTTCCCTACAGGGCCTAACATTAACTTAAAGGCTGGCAAGGTTAGTTATTTTAAAATGGTTGATGAAAAGTGATATTGCTTTTACTATTTACTGAGTGGGGGAAAGCCGCCCACTTAGTATTAACAAGCGCCCCGTTAAGGTCAAATGAGCACGATGCACTAAGGCTGGCATTTTTAACCCAAAGGCTGTTAGGATTTATGATTAGTTTAAACACAAAGTAGCTTAACCAAGGAGATTCTTATGACTTTACTTATTAACGATCAAGCACCAAACTTTCAGGTAGACACGACACACGGCATCATTGATTTCCATGAGTGGATAGGCTCAAGCTGGGCGGTATTGTTTTCACATCCCAAAGATTTTACGCCAGTATGTACCACTGAACTGGGATACTTGGCACAAATGCAACCTGAGTTTGAAAAGAGAAATACAAAAATTATAGGGTTAAGCATTGACCCAATCGATGACCATAAGCGGTGGCTGGCCGATGTTGAAGAAGTTGGCAATACCGTAGTCAATTATCCAGTTATTGCTGACACCGAGCTAAAAGTGGCTAAGCTTTATAACATGTTCCCCTCTGATGAAACTGGGTCTGCCGAAGGTAGGACAGCTATGACCAATGCAACCGTGCGTTCTGTTTTTGTTATTGGCCCTGACAAAAATATCAAACTAATGATTATTTACCCCATGACAACTGGACGTAATTTTGATGAAATTCTGCGCGTTATTGACTCTATGCAACTTACAGCTGAACACAAAGTTGCCACCCCAGTGAACTGGAAACAAGGTGAAGACGTCATCATTGTTCCCTCTGTAAGTAATGAAGAAGCCGCAAAAATCTACCCCGATGGTTGGGACACAGTGAAGCCGTATTTAAGAAAGGTCAAACAGCCAAGCTAATCATACCTAACCCACAAGGAGCTTTGGAAAACTAAAAGCTTCAGGTGAGCAAGGTGGCTTGCCCATGCGTTTAGTTTTCTTAAAGTTGCGCTTGCAATTGAGAATGACAATGGGATTAGAGTGCGGGTTGAGGTGAACACTTTAAGAGCAAACAGTATGAATAGCCCAGCAAAGGGTTTTACCGTTTTTCGAGACTTCTAAATTTTTGACTAATATAAGGAATAGTAGACATTGAATCAACTCGCAGAGCAATTCATAGGCTGCCCATACTGTGGCGAAATTATTAACGTGCTTGTGGATCCATCTGACCTAGATCAACAGTATATTGAAGATTGCCAAGTGTGTTGTCAGCCAATCAATTTTAATGTTTCAGAGAGTGTAACTGGTGAGCTTTCAGTACGTGTTTATAGTGATGATGAAGCTTTTTAGAGCCTCTTAACAGCGCCGTAAAAACTGGTAAAAGATTTTTCTCCCTACAACTTCATTAACGCTTTATTGCAAAAAATTACCCGCTATACTTAACCAAACATAGGACCCTTGATTGCCCTTTTACACTATTTCAAAGTCGTTAAAAGGTCTTGATCATAGGCCCAAAGGAGCGGCCAAACGTACCTAAAGTAGGCGGCGTCAATAGTGCCTTAAGCTGCCTTATAAGGTGCATAACTAATAGCACTTGGACACTTATGAAATTGACAAAGCAAGCCCTATTACTTGCCACGTTATGGTTAAGTGGTTGTACTTTTTTACCTGAATCACAGCCTAATACACACCAAAAATGTAATCTTTTTTTCCCCGAGTTAAAACTAAAGCTAGACACACAAGCATTGCAACAAATGAGCAGCCCTTGTGTGGGCGAAGGTGATGCGGTGCTTATGTGTTTAGCATTAATGGGGGTGGTCATTCCAGCTGGCTCTTTGGTCGTATCAGGCAGCATCGTCTTGAGCAGTAATACGTTAAGATGGCTTGAATATCAGGGGCATTGCGATGATGGTGTGATACAAAAAGCCCTACAAAAAATCAAAATGACCGATTAAATGGTAATATGTAGCCATAGTGAGATATATAGTGACCCATAAAGTTATAAGCGTGTGGGTGTAAAACTAATAAAGTGTGATCTAAAAAAAATTTTTGGTGGTTCCCATGGTCATGGCGATTTTTGAGTGGGAAAAGCTCAGAAAATATTGGCAAGCAGGCTTTTGGGGCAATCGCTTTAGCAAACCTTAGTGTTACTATTGACGCAATTCATTGCAGGTATAAAGTCCATTTGTGAGGCATAAGGTCAGGCCTAAGTCACGAAGACAACTAACTACCACATTAGCCTGCCTCATGACTGAAGTGCATATATGCGCCACGTACCGGGTATGAGCATGATTAAGGGAGTGACTATAATCGAGTGACTATGATTGAACATACTAATCCTTCCCTAACCCTTGGACGCTTTGCATACAATTGGTTTTTCTGGGTTAACGTTAAACACAGACTGCAAAGTGAGATTTTTCTGCGTGATTGGATAAAAGCTCTGATAAAAGGAGTAATGCATGATTGAAGCTATTTTTGTATCAAAAAAATCAAGGCAGGCACTGCAACAAGCGTATGCGGTGCCAGTGGTTTTTGGATGCGGCATTACTGGAGACCGGCATTTTAAAAAAAAAGCCAACAAAAAGGGCCAAAATATTACCTTTATAGAAGCTGAAGCTGTGGATGAATATAACCAACTATTGGGTCAAGCAATTAGCCCTCAACAAACCCGCAGAAATGTGATTACCCGGGGCGTTGATCTGAATGCTCTAGTGGGCGTCGAATTTTCCATTGGCGATGCCAAATTTAGGGGGGTGGAGCTATGCCAACCGTGCAGTGTTTTGGGTCGACTATTAGAGAATCAGAAGATTTCAAGGAGCCAAGTCATCCAAGCCTTTTTAAGTAGTGGCGGGCTCAGAGCAGATGTAATTAACAGTGGTGTCGTGGGCGTCGGTATGCCACTTGTCATTGGTCTAGGTGCAGTCCCAAATTGCCATCATGAAGCCAATTTGGGACTGCTTTGAACGCAGCTCTTAACGAAGCTTTTAATTCAGCTTTTATTTCAGCTGTCATGGTGCTTTGCAGCCATCAGCTTATTGGCTAATTAGCCCATAGTAGACTTGACCCGCTTTTTTACTGCGGTGCAATTTCCATGGTGAGGGTAAATCTAATTCCGCCAAGGGCTGAGCCTGTTCTACGTAAATCATGGCCCCGTGAGCGAGGCAATTACCAGTCAATATGGCTTTGAGTATGTCTGGTACTAAGGCTAGAGCAAATGGTGGGTCTAAAAAAACCACATGGTACTGCCCCCCTTGTTCAGCAAAGGCTTCTGTGGCCTGATAATTTTTAAGCCAATCAAAGCTGCTCTTTTGCTCCACCAGCGTGGTTTGGTCTACTGCTAAAGGCAACTGCTTTAAGTTGTCTTTTAGGCTTGTGGTCGCAATATTAGATAAGTCGACAAAAGTCACATGTTTAGCGCCCCGCGATAGTGCCTCTAGTCCTAAGGCGCCCGTGCCAGCAAATAAGTCTAAACACCTGGCGCCTGCCACTGGGCCAGAAAGCCAGTTAAATAGAGTTTCTCGCACTCTATCTTGAGTTGGCCGAAGGCCGATGACCGTGGCAAATGGAATTTTTCGTCCGCGCCATTCTCCACCAATAATGCGTAAACTTTGGCGCCCAGCTTGGCCAATCTCTACAACCTTATCAAATTTAGCCCCACTTCCCACATTGCGCAACTTAGGCAAAGCACGAGATGAACTGGAACTGGGTTTGCGGGCCATAAACATACCTAAAAAGATCAATGTGTGGGGTCAGTCAAGATGTCTATTCTAAGGTAATCCATTCATAAAAGAAGCATACCCAAGTAAAAGCTATGCTAAAATTTACTCTTATTCATGTGCAAACACCGAGACGTCCCCGATATCATGGCCCTGTTTAACTTATTTGGTAAAAACAAAAACACTGCTGAGGCACAAGAGACCTCGTTAGTAGAAGCACCCGAGCAACCCCTGCAGGCTCTAACTGACTCTACAACCACCGGCAGTGATGCTAGCCAACCCATAGAAACAAATACAGCAGATTCTGAGCCTAAACAGGGGTTTTTTGGCCGCATAAAAAGTGGCCTTAGCCGCACCCGCAGTAACTTAGGTGATGGCCTTGCCAGCCTATTTTTAGGTGCAAAACAGATTGATGAAGGTTTGTTTGAAGAACTTGAAACCCAGTTACTAGTTGCAGATGTGGGCATAGAAGCCACTGCTAGCCTGCTTAAAAAGCTGAGTGATCGAGTTGCTCGTAAAGATTTAACAGATCCTGCTGCGCTTTATAGTGCCCTCAAAGAAGAGCTTGCAGCATTGCTGCAGGGCAGCCAAGCTACACTTGAAATTCCGCAGCAAGATAGTCCTTTTGTGATCCTCATGGTAGGTGTGAACGGTGCAGGTAAAACAACAACAATTGGCAAGTTAAGTAAGCGCTTTCAAAGCCAAGGTAAAAGTGTCTTGCTGGCGGCTGGAGATACCTTTCGGGCGGCGGCGGCGGAGCAACTGCAAGAATGGGGCAGTCGCAACAATGTGCCCGTTGTGGCCCAACACACTGGGGCGGACAGCGCTTCAGTTATTTTTGATGCCGTCCAGTCCGCCCAAGCCAAAGGCATTGACGTGGTGATTGCAGATACCGCTGGTCGTTTACAAAATAAATCCCATCTCATGGATGAGTTAAGCAAGGTGGTGCGGGTCATGCAAAAGCTTGATGCTAACGCCCCCCATGAAGTTATGTTAGTACTCGATGCTGCCACGGGTCAAAATGCGATCAGTCAAGCTAGCCTGTTTGGTGCTGCAGTAGGGGTCACCGGAATCACACTTACTAAACTGGATGGCACTGCCAAAGGCGGGGTTATTTTTGCCATGGCACAACAACTCCAACTGCCTATCCGTTTTATTGGTGTGGGTGAGCAGGCAGATGATTTGCGGCCCTTCGAAGCCACTGAGTTTATTGATGCACTGTTCAGTGAAACGTCTCTGACTCAAGATAGTGCTCTATGATTCGTTTTGAGCAGGTTAACAAAAAGTACCATGACAAGAATGCGTTAGTTAATACTAACTTTCATTTAAGGCGAGGTGATATGGCGTTTTTAACAGGCCATTCTGGCGCTGGTAAAAGCACATTATTAAAGCTCATCATGCTTATGGAGCGACCCTCCAGTGGCAAGGTTATTGTGGATCGGCAGGATTTAAGCCAACTCAAGCGTACACAAGTTCCAGCACATCGACGCAAAATTGGTCTTGTGTTTCAGAATCACCAGTTATTAATGGACTACTCTGTATTTGATAACGTGGCCTTACCCCTTAAAATTAGTGGTTACAATGAGCGTGATTCAGGCCGACGTGTGAGGGCTGCGTTAGACAAAGTGGGTTTGTTAGAAAAAGAAAGACTATTACCCCAAGTGCTTTCCAGTGGCGAACAACAGCGAGTTGGCATAGCGCGTGCGATTGTTAATAAACCCAAGCTAATTTTGGCTGATGAGCCCACAGGTAATCTAGATCCTGCCCTATCAACTGAAATTATGCGTTTGTTTCAGCAGTTCAATCAGGTGGGGGTGAGCGTGCTCATTGCCAGCCATGATTTAGGACTAATCCAACGGTTACCCCACCCGGTGATCCAACTGGACCAAGGCCGAATTAGTGGCCCACCTTCGGTAATGAGGCAGTAAATATGGCCTTTTCAAAACCCCAAGCTGCACAAAATGCTAGCCGTTCGCAACCTGAAAATCATAGCACCCGTTGGTTAAGAGAACACAAAGAGGTGGTGGTTAGTAGCTGGTGGCAGCTTTGGAAAACCCCGTTCACCAATCTATTAACTTGGCTGACGCTCGCCATCGCCTTAACCCTTCCCACTGCGTTATTGTTACTGTTGAGCCAAGCCCAACATTTGGGTCAGCAAGTCAACCAAAGTAATCACATCAGTCTGTTTTTGGCGCCTTACGTTAGCTTAGAACAAGGCCAGCTAATCACTAATAAACTCGTGTTACGGCGCGACATTGCCAAGGCGACTTATATTTCAGCAGAGCAAGCCTTGATTGACTTCAAAGCCAGTAGTGGGCTTGAGGATATTTTAACAAGCCTCACCGAAAATCCCATTCCGGCGACCATAATCATAGAGCCCGCAGAGGCTTTTTTAGACAGCACAGCCATTGCTAAACTTGCACAACAACTAAGACAACAAGAGCAGATTGATCAAGTGCTTGTAGATATGGCCTGGCTAGATCGACTGCAAGCCTTATTAGAGACGAGTCAGCGCTTTACCTACAGTTTAGCCATATTACTGGCGCTTGGCGTATTATTAGTCGTAGGTAATACCGTACGTTTGCAGATAGAAAGTCGTAAGCAAGAGATTTTGGTGATTAAACTCGTGGGTGGCACAGATGCCTATCTACGCCGTCCATTTTTATATGCTGGCTTTTGGGCTGGCTTGTTCGCCGCGCTTATTGCAGGAGTCATCTTGCAACTGGGAACGAGCTACTTGCAGCCCTCCATCTTATTATTAGCGCAAAGCTACCAAAGTGATTGGCAGCTCGAAGGGTTGAGTTGGCTGGGTGGCTTAATACTAGTCATTACCAGCTGCGGATTATCAGTGCTAGGGGCGAGTTTAACGGTTGGACGTCAATTACGCCTTATTGAACCCAAATAAGTATCAGTTATCGCTTAATCTGTGGCTTTACATAGCTTTACGGCGAAAAACTAAGCCTAAGTCTTGCACTGCCACTCATTGAGTCCTAAAATAGCACACATACTGTGCCCCCAACGAAAAAGTAAACATTAGTATAGACCGATGTAGACTGCTAACAAGACAACTTTTGGGCATTTGTCCACAACATGGCTAACACGGCCATCGTTAAGCAACTTATAGCAGTGGGCTCAAAGACGACGGAGATTTTTATGACTAAGTCATTATCAGCGATTGATGCATTAGCACCAGGTCAAAGCCACGAAGCTTACCTGCAGACGATCAGCACCATTCCTATTCTTACCATTGAGCAAGAACGCGCTCTGGCTGAGCGCCTATACTATGAGAACGACTTAGATGCTGCTCGTCAGCTCGTTATGTCGCATCTACGTTTTGTGGCTCATATCGCTAAAAGCTATTCAGGTTATGGTTTACCCATCGCAGACTTGGTGCAAGAAGGCAATGCAGGCTTGATGAAAGCTGTGAAACGATTTAACCCAGAAGTGGGTGTTCGGTTAGTGTCCTTTGCAGTGCATTGGATTAAAGCTGAAATGCACGAATACATTTTACGCAACTGGCGTATCGTTAAAGTAGCCACCACCAAAAGCCAGCGTAAGTTATTTTTTAACTTGCGTAGTGCGAAGAAAAAACTGGCCTGGTTGACCCATGCTGAAGTTCAGTCTGTGGCAGCAGACCTAGGTGTTGATGCCAAAGTTGTGATGCAGATGGAAGGTCGCATGTCTTCTCATGACACACCATTTGACGCCCCAGAAGGTGACGAAGATAGCGCTTACCAAGCCCCAGCTTATTATTTAGAAGATCACTCAGGAGATCCTGCAAGGCAGCTAGAAGCCAGTGATTGGGAACAAGATTCTAATACTCGATTAGCCGCTGCCATGGGGGATCTAGACCCTCGCAGCCGTGATATTTTACAGCAACGCTGGTTAAGTCACTCGAAAGCGACTTTACATAACTTAGCCGATCAATATCAAGTGTCTGCAGAGCGCATTCGCCAGCTAGAAAAGAATGCCATGAAGAAACTTAAAGCCGCCATGAGTGATGGTATGGAAGCTGGTGGTAAAGGTGCCTTTGCCTATTAGCAGGCTTTGCACCTGACCGATTGAAGCGCAATAAAAAACCCACCGAGTGTGGGTTTTTTAGGTTTTAAGGTAACCAAAAGGTGGCTAAATGCCGCCATACGTTATCCACTATAATGGGCTGCGCTGAGGGTGTTGGGTGCAGCCCATCAGCCTGCATTAAATCACCAATACCCGCCACATTGTGCAGCACAAAAGGCACCAAAGCCGTATCATATTGCTCTGCTAGCGTTTTGTATTGGGCAAAAAAAGGTGCCGTATAACGGGCACCATAATTGGGTGGTAATTGAATGCCCATGACCGCAACTTGAGCCCCAGCAGCCAGACTTTGTTGAATCATAGTGGATAGATTAGCACTGATATTAGCAATGGGGTAACCCCGTAAACCATCATTAGCACCCAGTTCCAATAGCACCCATTGTGGCTCAAACTGATCTAACAAGGCCGGCAAACGTCGCACGCCTCCTTGAGTCGTTTCTCCACTAACACTGGCATTAATGACCTGCCACTTTACATTTCCACTGCTAGCCCGCAATTTATTTTCCAGCAAGGCTGGCCAAGCTTGTTTTAAGGACATGCCAAAGCCGGCACTCAAACTGTCTCCCATCACCAATACTGTGTGTTTTTTGGCCCAACATACGGGTCCCAACAGCAGACTGGCAATCGTGATCACATAGACTGTAAATATTTTGAAAAATTGCTGCATACCCTTCCCTTAGTGACCCCTCAGACGCCATAATAGTCGCCTTTTCGTTTGTTGAGTGACCTGCTATGTCTAATTCCACACCGTTTTTGGCGGCCCGCAACGTCAGTCAAATTGTGGCTAACCCGCAGGCCACGCAAGCTGATGACCTGCACATCCTAGACGATGTGAATTTTACCATAGAAGCAGGTGAATCTGTGGCCATCGTTGGCGCGTCGGGTTCTGGTAAAACCACTTTGTTGGGCATGATGGCCGGGCTCGACAGCCCCAGCCATGGCCAGCTATTTTTAGCCCATAAAGACCTTACCAAGTTAGATGAGGAAGGGAGGGCTGAACTGCGAAAACATCAGGTGTCGTTTATATTCCAAAATTTTCAACTACTGCCCAGCCTCACTGCCATAGAAAACATCATGTTACCTTTAGAAGTGAAAGGTAGCAGTGATGCCAACACTCTAGCAACACAATATTTAAACCATGTGGGACTGGCCCAACGGGGTCACCATTACCCCAATCAACTTTCAGGTGGAGAACAACAGCGCGTTGCGATTGCACGCGCCTTTGCCGCTCAAGCGCCAATTTTGTTTGCCGATGAACCTACTGGCAACCTAGACACTCAAACGGGTGATCATATTGTTGAGTTATTATTTGAACTCAACCAACAACATCACACCACACTGGTGCTAGTCACCCATGATTTGAACTTAGCACAACGCTGCCAAAGACGTCTAACGCTTAACGCTGGACAGCTAACGGAGCGGCTTGATGCTTAAATTAGCTGCACGCCTAGCATGGCGAGATTGGCGCGGTGGTGAATTATCTTTGTTGTTTGTGGCTTTGATACTCGCCATCACCAGTGTCACCAGCATTAGTTTATTTACCCATCAAGTGAAGCAATCCATGGTGGCCCAAGGCGCCAACCTCATTGCTGCCGACTTACGCCTGACCGGCAGTCAACCGATCTCTGAAGATTGGCGTATTAAGGCTGACAATTTGTCCTTGCAACAGGCCCAAGTGAGTCAGTTTCAAGCCATGGTATTTGCTCAAGAAGGGATGCAATTAGCCAGCATTAAAGCCGTCTCAGACAGTTACCCACTCAGGGGTGAACTTAGTGTAGGCACAGCCGCATTCGACTTAGGCACCGTGATTGCGCAAGGCCCGAAAAGAGGCGAGATATGGCCTGATTCTCGTTTGCTATCGAGTCTTAATGCGCGTTTAAATGACACTATCGATGTGGGTCAACTGGGCCTTAAAATTAGCCATATCCTCATCACCGAGCCAGACCAAGCCAGTGGCTTTTCAAGCTTCGCCCCAAGGGCCATGATGCACTTGCAAGATTTAGCGGCAACCGCAGCAGTGCAGACGGGAAGTCGGATAAAACACCGCTGGTTATTGGCGGGGCAAGCGGATGCATTAACTCGTCTGCAAGCTTCCATCACGCCGTTGCTTGCACCTGGACAAAAGTGGCAATCCCCGAATGATGGTAATGCCAACGTCGCCGCTACCTTAGATAAAGCCGAACAGTTTTTATTGCTAGCAGGTTCTTTGGCGGTGGTATTAGCTGGCGTGGCACTGTCTTTGTCAGCCCGTCGCTATAGCCTAAGGCAGGCCAAACACGTAGCCTTGCTAAAGTGTCTAGGCCTTAAGCCAAAGCAATTACGCCTTCTGTACTTCAGCCAAATGATACTGTTAGCTTTGTTAGCTTTGTTGATTAGCCTGCCCCTCGCTTGGGGGTTATACCAAGCTTTGTTGTGGGTGGTGGCTGACTATATTCAAGGCGCATCAATGGTGCCTCCTTTTGAACCTTTTTTATTAGGGGCTGGCACTGGCACCTTATGTTTATTGGCCTTTGTATTGCCGCCCATGTTGGCGCTAGCCAAAGTCGCACCTGCTGAAGTACTGCGCCAATCTTCTAGCCAAAGCAAAACCAACAAAACTCATTTAGCCATTGGCTTTAGTGCTGTCATTGCTTTGGTTTACTGGCACAGCCAGTCCGTATTAATTAGTGGCGCCCTTATTATTGGCGTGGCCATTATTCTGCTATTGTTGGCTCTGTTAGCCAGCCAACTCATTAAAGCGGGCAACAAAATCCGCCCCTATCTCAGTCAAGGTAGCAAAATCGGCCTGGCCAACTTAGCGCGTAGAAAGCATCAAAACAGCCTACAGGTGGCTATTTTTGGATTAGCATTAATGCTTCTATTTAGTTTAATCTCGGTGCGTAGCTTTCTGATTAACGATTGGCAGCAGCAGTTAAAGCAAGACACACCCAACCTATTTTTATTCAACATTTATCAACAGCAACGGCAATCTTTACTCGACTCCATGGAAGAGCAAGGGTTAACCACTCAAGCCTTAACGTTTTTCCCCATTGCACGAGCCAGACTCACAGAGCCCAAGCTGCAGAGCCGACGTGGTTCGAGAGAATTAAACCTCACTTGGAGCCCAGACTTGCCCATTGGTAATAGCATTAGTGGGGGTCAATGGTGGAACGATGGGGCAACTGGACTGGAAGTGTCAGTAGAGTCTGATTATGCTAGAGATATGGGTTTAAGTTTAGGCCAGGAACTCACCTTTAACATTGCAGGTATAGAGAAAAAAGCGGTTTTAAGTAATCTTAGAGACGTCGATTGGAGCAGCATGCAGCCCAATTTCTTCTTTGTCTTCTCTGAGCCTTTGGTGGAGGCTAATAGCGCCAGTTACATGGCGAGTGTGTATATTGCCCCCGCCGACCGTCCCAAGCTAGGCCCTTTATTGCGCCAACAACCCACCATATCCATGCTTGATGTTGATCAAATTTTACAACAAGTGCAAAGGGTAGTCGCCCAACTCTCCCTTGCGGTGGAGAGTATTTTAGTCATGGTGCTTGGAGCGGGGGTATTAGTTTTAGTGGCTAGCATTCAAGCCAGTATCGACGAACGCCGCCATGAAAGTGCTATTTTACGAACTTTAGGGGCCAGCAAAGCTCTTATTCGACGCATTTTATGGGTCGAGTACGCCAGTCTCGGCTTTGTTGCAGGACTCATAGCCGGTTTGGGAGCCGAAGCTTTGGTGGCCGTGCTACAGCAGCAATTGTTTCAAATGCCGATGCAATTGCACTGGCCCCTATGGGTCCTGACCCCCTTTACTGGCATGATCATCATAGGCGCATGTGGCTGGTGGTTTAACCGCACGGTGGTCACTGCGCCCCCCTTAAGAACATTGCAGCAAACATAAAGCCTAATTTTCACACTAATGCTGAATATACGCGCCTACAGGGGCTTTAAATGCCACCTAAGACACGGAAATACTTTACAATAGCGTCATAAAAATTGGGTCTATTGGGAAAACTAAAGTGTCGGTGGTACTAACTTATTGTTTGAAATTTTTGCCTTTTCTAAGCTGGGCGAAAAACACCACTGCAGACAGCGCAAGACAAGATGCCATGGCTGGTCTCACTGGGGCAATTATTGTTTTGCCACAGGGTGTTGCCTATGCCTTAATTGCCGGCTTACCGCCAGAATATGGTTTATATGCCGCCATTGTGCCCGCTATTATTGCAGCCTTATTTGGCTCATCTTGGCATCTTATTTCGGGCCCTACAGCGGCCTTATCTATCGTGGTTTTCACCACCATTAGCCCTTTGGCTGAAATAGGCTCTGCCAATTACATTGCTTTAGCCCTAAGCCTGACCTTAATGGCAGGTTTATTTCAGCTACTCTTGTCTTTAGCACGCATGGGCACCTTGGTTAACTTTGTGTCTCACTCAGTAGTGGTGGGTTTCACATCAGGGGCCGCGGTAGTGATTGCCACTAGCCAAATTAAAAATGCCTTAGGCCTAGACCTAGAAGCGAGTGGTAACTTCATTCTTAACTGGATTACGGTCAGTAAAAATATTGCCAGCACCCATTGGCCTAGCTTAATCATTGCCCTCATCACTTTGACCACGATGATCCTCATCAAACGCTGGCGCAGGCAATGGCCTAACATGTTAATCGCCATGATCATGGGCAGTATAGCCACCCAGCTATTACTGTTATCCCCTTTCCAGGCGGCTACACAGATTGCTTTAGTGGGGGAAATTCCATCACAACTACCGCCTTTGTCCATGCCTGTAATGAACTGGGATGTGCTCAGGGAACTGGCCCCTGGGGCCATGGCTTTGGGCCTTTTGGGGTTGGTGGAAGCCGTGTCTATCGCCCGTTCTGTGGCCACTCGGTCAGGCCAACGCATTAATGGTAATCAAGAATTCATTGGTCAATCCTTGTCTAATATTATTGGCAGCTTCACCTCTAGCTATGCCACTTCTGGGTCGTTTACTCGCACTGGCGTCAATTATGAAGCAGGTGCTAGCAGCCCCTTAGCCGCCCTATTTGCGGCTATTTTTCTGGCTTTAATTGTGCTGCTTTTGGCGCCTTTTGCAGCTTTCATTACCCTGCCAAGCATGGCTGCTATCTTACTCATCGTGGCATGGAATCTGATTGATTGGCACCATATTAAGGTCATCTATCGAGCGGGTAAAACCGAATCGACAGTCTTTGGTGTGACCTTTGGGGCCACCTTATTATTGCCCATGGAATTTGCCATTTACCTTGGCGTACTTTTGTCATTGGTGCTTTATTTACGCCGCACCTCAAAGCCTAAAATTACGGCTTTAGCCCGCAGCCACCATACCAAACAACTGGTGCCTGCCCAACGGTCTAACTTGCCAGAATGTGAGGCCCTAAAGATCATCCGCATTGATGGCTCAATCTTTTTTGGGGCAGTGGACTATGTGCAATCAGCGCTTATGGTGATCCCCCAAAAACATGTGTTGATTGTGGCCAGTGGCATTAATTTTATGGATTTAGCGGGCACCGAGTTGCTGGCTAGCGAAGCCAAGCGTTTAAATGCCCTTGGTGGTGGCTTGTACCTGTGCAATACCAATGGCAGCGTCATTAAGCCCATTATCCGCAATGGCCATTTAAGCGCGATTGGAAAGCGCCATTTTTTCGCCACTAAAGCCCTAGCCTTAAGCGGCATTGATGACATTTTACACGGCCACACCTGTGCTGGCTGCACGCCCTAAAGCCAGGCTTTTATTTCTCTCAAAAAGAGCAGGCCACATACCCTAAGCAGCTGCTTTTATATTAGTCTATAAGTTATGAGTTTAGCTTATTTCTGTCATTATTTTTAGGCACAAAAAAACCCGCGCTAGGCAGGTTTTTTTAACTCGGATACTGCAACGCCACTTACTTGGTAGTGCGGGCACCAAAGCGCTTATTAAAGCGATCAATACGGCCGCCAACATCGATGTTTTTCTGCTTGCCTGTGTAGAATGGGTGGCATGCTGAACAGGTGTCAATGTGCATGTCTTTGCACAATGTTGAACGCGTTTCTACCACGTTACCACATGAACACGTGGCCTTAATGGCTTCGTACTTAGGATGAATATCTTTTTGCATGGAAAATAACCTCAGGGTTATGGCGCCGCCACTTGATCTATTGCCAAGCACCGCACCGAACAGAGACCTTAAAAGATCTCGTTTAACTTGGCGTACCATTTGGTGGTAAGCCAAAAATAGAGGCAGAATTTTACCAGACATCAACGGATTAGCAAGTCTTTTTCCTCACGTGAGTTTTACAATGCACCAAATACCTTGTTTATGTGGGTAAAGCACCACAAAACTAAACACTTTGGTGTAGGATAAGCGCCTAACCAACTTGTCTTTAGCAATCAACTTTTAGTGCCTATGTATTTACAAATCGCCATCGCTACAGGCCTGCGCCAAGAGTTTACTTACCTAGCGCCCGACCCAAGTAAAAGCTCACACCAACCAAAAATTGGCTTACGTGTGCGAGTGTCTTTTGGCCGCAGTGAAAGGGTGGGACTTATTGTTGGCATTAAGCAAACCACAGACCTAGACCTCAGCAAGCTCAAGCCCATTATTGAACTATTAGATGATACACCATTGTTGTCGCCAGAGCTTTGGCAACTGGGGATATGGGCCGCTGATTATTACCAACATCCATTGGGTGATGCGCTCATGCACTTGTTGCCTGCGAAACTAAGACAACCTATACCCAATCAACTGATTCAATTTAATTGGAAGATCTCTACTGTAGAAGCCGAATTTGGTAGGGCTAAAAAACAGCAGGCTTTGTGGCAACAAATTAACACCTTAGCCCCTGAATTCAATCTCAGTCAACTGCAAAACATGGGCATTAAACCCAGCCAACTCAAACCTTTTTTGGATAAGCTGTGGCTCACCACCAGCTACCCTAAGTCACAAGAAGTGACTTTAAAGTTAGCTCAAAAAGCCTTAGACCTTAACCTTGAACAAGTCCAAATTGTTGAACATTTAGCAAGGGTAAAAGGCACTTTTAGTTGCAATTTACTCAATGGTGTTACGGGTAGTGGCAAGACAGAGGTGTATTTACATGCGATTGCACATCAGTTGCAGGCCGGCAAACGGACCTTATTATTGGTACCCGAAATTGGCCTGACACCACAGCTACTGCAACGGTTACAAGCGCGCTTTGACAATCGCGTACTGGCATTGCACTCAGGCCTTACAGAACACCAAAGACTGAATGCTTGGCAACAAGCTGGACTGGGGCAAGCTGATATCATCGTTGGCACCCGCTCTGCCTTATTCACACCTATACCCCAATTAGGTTTAATCATTATTGATGAAGAACACGATCAAGCCTATAAACAGCAAGAAGGTTTTCGCTATCATGGTCGCGATTTAGCTATAAAACGGGCGGCTGACGCCAACATTCCAATTTTACTAGGCTCCGCAACACCTTCACTAGAAAGTTTGGCAAACGTTACCCGTGGCCGATTTACTCAATGGTTGTTGACTCAACGAGCAGGTTCAGCCAATAGTCAAAGTTATCAGGTCATCGATTTACGCAACCAACCCCAGCAAGCAGGAATATCGGAACAGTTGCAGGGCATGATTCAAATCCAACTCGATCTGGATCATCAAGTCTTACTCATGCTCAATCGGCGGGGTTTTGCTCCAAGTCTGCAATGCCAAACGTGTGGCGCAACTGCGCAGTGCCCCGCCTGCGATGCCAATATGACCTTACATCGGCGACCGCCAAGGCTGCATTGCCATCACTGTGAGCACCAACAACCCGTGCACTTGCATTGCCCCCAGTGTCAGAGTCACCAGTTAAAACCTTTGGGGCAAGGCACCGAGCGCACAGAAGAGCAGCTTAATACCCTCTTTCCCAATACTCCCGTGCATCGCATAGACCGTGACACGACCCGTAAAAAAGGCAGTTTAGACAACATGTTAGAGCAAGTGCATAGTGGTGCACCTTGTTTACTCGTGGGTACCCAGATGTTGGCTAAGGGTCATCATTTCCCTAATGTGACCTTGGCTGCTATTTTGGATGCCGATGCCAGTCTGTTTAGTAGTGATTTTCGTGGCCCAGAAAAACTTGCTCAACTACTTGTGCAAACTGCAGGTCGCGCTGGCCGTGATCAAATACCGGGTACAGCAGTCATTCAAACCTACCAAGCAGATCACCCTACTATTGAGATTCTTGTCACTCAGGGTTATAACGCCTTTGCCACACAAGAACTCACTCGCCGTCAACAAAGTGGTTTACCTCCAGTGGGCCATATGGCCCTGTTTCATGCTCAGGCCAAAAATGCAACGCAGGCCTTTGCGCTACTCAATTGGTTAAGTCAGCAAATACAAAATCCAGCGCTAACGCCCCTAACTAAGGCTTTGCTTATGTTTGGCCCTATGCCGGCCTTTATGGCTCGCAAAGCCAATTATTATCGTGCCCAACTGCAACTTCAGCACCCTAACCGCAAACAGTTGCAGCAATTATTACTGCAATTGTGCAACTTATTAGATCAACATCCAGCTGCTCGTAAAATACGCTGGAGCCTAGACATAGACCCACAAGAACTGGGATAATTACGAGTCATCCCTACGCAGTTTGTAAGGCCTCACTTGGAGGCCACATTTAATCCCTTTAGAAGCCAAAACACCGTCATGAAGCAATACATTGCAGACCTTATTCACCAAGCCATCGATGCCCTTAAAACAGCGGGAGAGTTCGATTCTGACCTTGTCGCCCATGTTCAAATAGACAATACCCGCGATAAACAACATGGTGACCTTGCTTGTAACGTGGCCCTGACATTGGCTAAGATGGCGCGGCGTAAGCCTCACGACATTGCTCTACTTATCTGCCAACACTTGCCTCAATCAGACTTAGTGACTAAAACCGAAATCGCTGGTCCTGGCTTTATTAACTTTTTTATCAGCCAAGATGCCACTCAAGCGGTGATTGGTAGAGTGCTCAGCGAAGCCGAAAAATTTGGCCGCAATCACAGTGGTGCAGGCCATAAAGTACAAGTGGAGTTTGTGTCTGCCAATCCTACCGGACCTTTGCATGTTGGCCATGGCCGGGGTGCAGCCTATGGTGCCAGCCTTTCTAACTTGCTAGAAACCGCTGGCTTCCAAGTAGAAAGAGAATATTACGTTAACGATGCGGGCCGCCAAATGGACATTTTGGCCGCCAGTGTGTGGCTTCGTTATCTGCAATTAGCAGGTACAGAAGTTGTTTTTCCTAGTAATGGTTATCAAGGTGATTATGTTAATGACATCGCCCAACAACTGCACCAGCAAGCAGGTGATCGACTAAAGCACAGTACCACGGCGGTCATGGCAGACCTTCACGCCGATGCGCCTGCAGGTGATAAAGAGAAGCACGTTGATGATTTAATTGTGCGCGCTAAAAGCTTATTAGGTGAAGCAGATTATGACCTAGTGTTTGATGCTGGCCTAAACTCTATTCGAGATGATATTAAGCATGACTTGCGCGGCTTTGGGGTGGACTTTGACCAGTGGTTTTCGGAACGTAGCCTAGACCAGAACGACCAGATCAACCGGGCAATTACTAAGCTACAAGAAAAAGGCCATGTGTATGAAGATGGAGGGGCCTTATGGTTCCGGTCAACTGAGTTTGGTGACGACAAAGACCGCGTGGTTAAACGTGACAATGGACAAACAACCTACTTTGCGTCTGATATTGCCTACCACTTGAACAAGTTCGAGCGGGGCATGGATACCGTCATTAACGTGTGGGGCGCCGATCACCACGGTTACATCACTCGGGTCAAGGCGGCTCTTCAAGCCCTCGGTATAAATCCTACTCGCTTAGTGGTTAAACTGGTTCAGTTTGCTATTTTATATCGCGGCCAAGAACGCGTGCAAATGTCGACCCGAAGCGGTTCTTTTGTAACCCTGCGGGAGCTGCGAGAAGAAGTTGGTAAAGATGCCTCTCGCTTCTTTTATGTGAACCGTAAGGCTGAACAACATATGGATTTTGACTTAGAACTGGCCAAGTCAGAGAGTAAAGACAACCCGGTCTACTACATACAGTATGCCCATGCTCGCATCTGCACCTTGATCAGAAAACTAGCAGATAAAGATATGGCGTGGGATTCAATCATGGGTCTTGAGCAGCTGGAGCTACTGAGTGAAGCGACAGAAATAGCCCTAATGCAGCAGATTGAGCTCTACCCTGAAGTCATTGCTCAAGCGGCCAAAAACCATGAACCTCATCAAGTGGCTCATTACCTTAAAGATTTAGCCAGTAATTTCCACAGCTACTATAACGCCCATCGTATGGTCATTGATGATGCCCAGCTGCGTAATGCTCGCATGTGCCTGTGCATGGCTGCCCGCCAAGTCATAGACAACGGCTTAGGCCTTTTGGGTGTTGACGCACCAGAGCAGATGTAAATATGGCTCGCCAAGATTACGCTCGACGTAAACCTAAGAAACAACAGCGTAAACCTGTCGTTTCACGGTGGGTAATGATCTTTACCTTAGGGGTCAGCATCGCTTTTTTAGTGGGCCTATGGTTTCTTTCGCAACAGCCTGACGACACCAATGCCAGCGCCATTGTGACTGAAAAAACCAAGCCTACTGAAAGGGTTAAATTAGTACCCAAAAAGACCGACAAAGGGCAGGCCAACAAAGATACGAGCGCAACCAAAGGTAGCTTTGATTTTTATACCTTACTACCAGACAGTATAGTCACTCCAGAGCAAGTGGAAGCCTATGTCTCTACCCCAAAAGACCCCAAGAAGAAGACTAACGTCATATTGCAGGCTGGATCTTTTCGCAAACAGGCTGATGCGAATCGACTTAGGGCTCAATTAATTCTCATTAACATGAATAATGTGGTCGCCGAAAAAACAGTGTCGAGTAACGGTTCTGTCTGGTACCGAGTCCGCATCGGCCCATTCAATAACCGGTCTACCCTTAATAAAGCTGAAGATATTCTTGCTCAGCAGGGCATTGAATCTATTCGTATTAATAAAACCACTAACTAGTCCAGAGTTGAAGTCATTTGCGCTTGAATTCTAGCGTCTTGACCCCATTCTAAACAGGTCAGTCTTAGACGAGTGGTCTAAGCTTTACAACTCAGTAGGAACAAAGCATGACTACCATAATATCAGTACGCCGCGGCAATCAAGTGGTGTTGGGTGGTGACGGTCAAGTCTCTTTAGGCAATACCGTCATGAAAGGTAATGCTCGTAAAGTTCGACGCTTGTACCACGACAAGGTCATTGCTGGTTTTGCTGGGGGCACTGCAGATGCCTTTACTCTATTCGAACGTTTTGAAAGCCAGTTAGAAAAGCACCATGGCCAACTTGTGCGTTCAGCGGTAGAACTAGCCAAAGAGTGGCGCAGTGATCGCGCATTGCGAAAGCTGGAAGCGATGTTGGTGGTTGCCAATGAGGAAGCCTCACTCATTATCAGTGGCACGGGTGACGTCATAGAACCAGAGCATGGGCTAATTGCTATAGGTTCAGGTGGTAATTTTGCCCAAGCCGCTGCCCTAGCTCTGCTGGATAACACGGACCTTTCGGCCCAAGACATCGTTAGTAAAAGCCTCGATATAGCGGCTAATATTTGTGTTTTTACTAACCACCAAACGACCATTGAAACTATTGACCTAACGGCTCAAGCTAAAAAATAAGGCTGAATCATGTCTCAACTGACCCCTGCTGAAATTGTCAGCCAACTCGACAACCACATTATCGGCCAAGATGCTGCCAAACGTGCAGTCGCAATTGCACTGCGCAATCGCTGGCGCAGAATGCAGCTCGAACCCAATATGCGCGCTGAAATTGCCCCTAAAAACATTATGATGATTGGTCCTACGGGAGTAGGCAAAACTGAGATTGCGAGACGTTTAGCTAAATTATCTAACGCACCTTTTATTAAGATTGAAGCCACTAAATTCACCGAAGTGGGTTATGTAGGACGTGACGTAGAATCTATTATTCGTGATCTCATGGAAACGGCAATGAAGATGCTGCGTGAAGATGCGATTACTAAAGTAGCCAACCGAGCAGCAGACCGTGCAGAAGACCGCATTTTAGACGTGCTGCTGCCGCCTGCTAGAGGTGCAGATGGAACAGCAGACACGAAGGAGTCTGGCACGCGTCAGGTATTCCGTAAGAAGCTCAGGGAAGGATCGCTAGACGATAAAGAAATTGATATCGAAGTGTCTAGTACACCCATGGGTGTTGAGATCATGGCACCTCCTGGCATGGAAGACATGACTAATCAACTGCAAGGTTTGTTTGCCAACATGGGCAAAGACAAGAAACAAACCAAAAAGATGAGTATTGGGGACGCCCTCAAACAGCTTCAAGATGAGGAGGCTGCAGGTCTGGTTAAAGAAGAGGATCTGAAACAACGTGCATTAGACGCCGTAGAGCAAAATGGCATTGTGTTTTTAGATGAAATTGACAAAATTGCCAAAAAACAAGAAGGCGGCAGTGGTGACGTTTCCCGTGAAGGTGTGCAGCGTGATTTGTTGCCGCTCATCGAAGGCTGCACTGTCACCACTAAATACGGCATGGTGAAAACTGACCACATCCTGTTTATTACGTCAGGTGCATTCCATGTGGCTAAGCCTTCAGATCTTATTCCAGAGTTGCAAGGCCGATTACCCATTCGGGTAGAGCTAAACGCCCTGCGTCCAGAGGACTTTGCTCGTATTCTTACGGAACCTAATTATTCGCTCACGCAGCAATATATTGCTCTTTTGGGTGTCGAAGGGGTTGATCTTGAATTTACTAAGGACGGCGTTAAGCGTATTGCAGAACTCGCCTATGAGGTTAATGAGAGTACCGAAAACATAGGTGCACGACGTTTACATACCCTCTTAGAACGACTGCTAGAGGACCTGTCATTCACTGCGAGTCAAGCGGCCGGAGCTAAAGTGGTGATTAACCAAACATACGTTGATAATAATTTAGAAGACCTAGTCAAAGACCAGGATTTGAGTCGCTACATTTTGTAGCTTAGCGGCCATCATTGGCATGGGGGCGCTCCTAACTGACGGTGTACCTAACCAAAGTAGCGGTCTAGTTGTTTATTGACTTCTGCTTCAATCTGACCCTTCATCGGCGTCAACATCATGCCAAGGGTCAGTTCAACATCCACCACGCCTTGTGATAACACCAACGAACCTTTAACTCCTTGGCGCTCAACGACTAGAACATCACCTTGCCAAACGCCCTTCACACCTAACTTAGTTTCTAACTTTGCGGCAAAGGTGCGCGTGACTTTGCGAGCGTCTTTCATGCTATGCTGGTGGGGATAGGACACATGTATGCTGGCCATGGAGGCTCCGAAAACAAGGGATATGAGCGCTCTATGGTAATCGTGCGTAAATTGATAAACAAGGGAGTAACGCAGGGGTTTGCGTGTTTTATTTTCTTTATGCCTAATTACTAGCGCTGTATAACTTTTTAGTATTAGACACTGCGGTAGAAGTTGGTAATATCTCTTCAGCGCAAATAAAAATAAAAAGCGCAATAAGAAAAAAAGATACCCTTTGGCTTAACAATAAAAATAACCAAGCCTCAGAAAGCAGCTCGATGAGCTGCTTTTTTTATGCCTAAAATTTAGTTATACAGCGAGCTAAATCGCCCCAATAAACCCTTTTAACTCGCGCACTCTTGAGTGACTACCCATTCAGATAAGCTTAATAAGCGCGCTTTTAGCTGGTCATATTCTTCCTGAGCTGCTTTAGAGTCGCTACTGCCATCAACCAGAAATAAAACTGGCCAATAAAGCACTCCTCCAACAAATTCTAAGCGCTCCATGTCTGCATCTTCATCTCTAACATCTGCAATGTCATGCATCTGGCTAGTAATACGTCGGGCCTCAGAGTAAAGCTGATCACAACTAAATTGGTCGTAGGCGGCAGTAAAACTTGGCACGCTGGACTCTGGAACCGCACTCGTTGGCGCATTTGTGCAAGCCGCAGCTAAACTGGCTAAGATTAATAATTTAAATTGTTTCACATTAGTTCCTCTGCGGTGATTTAAACTAACAGAACTTAAGCCAAGCTGGAAGCGCCACTAATTATTTATGCACAATAAAAAGCCGGCATTTAAGCTGGCTTTTTATTGACCTTAGCTGAATTTACTTGGGCGCGCGTTTGCGTGCATTTTCTGTCAGTAAACGCTTACGCAGGCGAATAAAGTTAGGTGTCACTTCGACTAACTCATCGTCTTCAATAAACTCAAGCGCTTGCTCCAACGAGAAACGGATTGGTGGACTCAGCACAATGTTTTCATCTGTTCCTGCCGCACGGATGTTGGTCAGTTGCTTACCCTTGGTAGGGTTAACAGCCAAATCATTACCACGACTGTGCACGCCGATCAGCATCCCTTCGTATACATCAATGTTAGGTTCAACCATCAAACGGCCCCGAGTTTGCAGGTTAAACAAAGCGAAGGCTAAGATTTTACCTTTTACCATGGAAACTAAAACACCATTTTGACGCTCAGCCAAGGCACCCTGCTTTACTTCACCGTAGTGATCAAACACAGACGTCATGACACCACTACCAGAGGTTAAAGTTAAGAATTGGCCACGAAAGCCAATTAAACCTCGAGAAGGGATAATAAATTCTAGTCGGGTACGACCTTTGCCATCTGGCTCCATGTTAGTCATGTCAGCCTTACGGCGGCCCATTTCTTCCATCAAAGAACCCTGATGTTGGTCTTCACAGTCGATTAGTACGGCTTCGTATGGCTCCATCATTACGCCATCAACTTCTTTCTCGATCACCTGAGGACGACCCACACCCACTTCAAAACCTTCGCGACGCATGCTTTCAATCAGCACAGAAAGGTGCAACTCACCCCGTCCTGAAACCACAAAGCGGTCAGGTGTGTCACCTTGTTCAACTCGCAAGGCCACGTTATGTATCAGCTCACGATCTAAGCGGTCTCGAATATTACGACTGGTTACAAACTTACCGTCTAAGCCAGCAAATGGTGAATCATTGACCTGAAAGGTCATGGACACTGTCGGCTCATCAATGCTTAGGGCAGGCAACGCTTCAACGTGGTCTGGATGACATATGGTGTCAGAAATGTTTAAGCCATCAATACCCGTGACACACACAATATCACCCGCCTTCGCTGTGGGTACATCAATGCGATCAAGGCCCATGTAGCTCATGACATTTTGTAGCTTAGCGGCACGCTGCTTGCCATCTGAACTCACAACCTTAACCTGTTGGCCCACTTTCATGCTGCCACGCTTAATACGGCCTACACCAATAACCCCAACATAGCTCGAATAATCTAAGGCAGAGATTTGCATCTGCAAGGGTCCCTCAAGATCAACATCTGGAGCTTTAACATACTCGACCAAGGCTTCAAACAGCGGATCCATGTTTTCTGACATGTTATCTGGCGATGGACCTGCAATGCCATTAATGGCCGACGTGTACATGACAGGAAAATCTAACTGCTCATCTGTCGCACCTAATGAATCAAATAGATCAAAAACTTGATCCATAACCCAATCAGGCCTTGATCCTGGACGGTCAATCTTGTTAATCACTACAATGGGGCTCAGGCCTTGCTGAAACGCCTTTTGAGTTACAAAACGTGTTTGTGGCATTGGGCCATCTACGGCATCAACTAACAACAATACACAATCCACCATGGATAGAACTCGTTCTACCTCACCACCAAAGTCGGCGTGTCCTGGCGTGTCTACAATATTGATATGGTAGCCGTTCCAGCTCACAGCCGTGTTTTTTGCCAGAATAGTGATACCGCGCTCTTTTTCTTGGTCGTTAGAGTCCATGATGCGCTCTGAACCTTGGTCACGCCGATCGAGTGTGCCCGATTGTTCTAGCAACTTGTCTACCAAGGTGGTTTTACCATGGTCTACGTGGGCTACAATCGCCACATTTCTTAACTTTTCGATCATCTCACTACTCCAAACGGCCGCAACTGAACATGGCCACAATACGTATGGGCGCTACTTCAATGTAGCGCCAAAAAAATGCAGCGCGAATTATAGCAAAAATACACTCATAACACAGCACCTTAAACGGAACGAAAGAAACATTTATACAGGCCTACTATTTTGCACTTATTTGGTGCGAAAGGTATTCAATAGCGACCTATTTTAGTGCATAATTGTAATAGATTGACTTAGTTTACGATTGTTCGCCCTTCAATAGGGCGTTAGCTGATTAAAAAGGCATCAGAATGTGACCAAAACCGCCATAGAGAGTCGCTTTTAACTATTAATGTAAAGTTGGCACGGCCGTTGCTTAAGAGTTATCAGGAATGATAGCCAAAGCGCTAGAAATTATATACGTAACCCACTGGCCTTTAAGCCAGTCTTGATTGGAGAGACTACATGTCTGCAAACACCCTTAAAATGATCCAAGACAGCGAAGCGCGCTGGGTCGACCTACGCTTTACCGATACCAAAGGCAAAGAGCAGCACGTTACTATACCTGCAAGTACAGTTGATGAAGACTTTTTCGCTGAAGGCCAAATGTTCGATGGATCCTCTATTGCGGGTTGGAAAGGCATTAACGATTCAGACATGATCATCATGCCCGACGACAGCACGGCGGTGTTAGACCCATTCACAGAAAGCACAACAGTTAATGTACGTTGCGACGTTATTGAACCAGCCACCATGCAAGGCTACGACCGCGACCCACGCTCAGTGGCTGCACGCGCTGAAGAATATCTTAAGTCGACAGGCATTGGTGACACGGCTTACTTCGGCCCCGAGCCCGAGTTTTTTGTGTTTGATGACGTGAAATGGAAATCCGATATGCAAGGCTCCATGTACGAAATCAACTCAGAAGAAGCCGCTTGGCAGTCTAATGCTACCATCGAAGGTGGTAACACAGGCCATCGTCCAGGTGTTAAAGGCGGATATTTTCCAGTGCCACCAGTCGACTCTTCCCATGACATGCGTGGTGCCATGTGCGATGCCATGGAATCTATGGGGGTTGAGATAGAGGTTCATCACCACGAAGTAGCCACTGCTAACCAAAACGAAATTGGTACTAAGTTCAGCACCTTAATTCGCAAGGCAGATGAAGTACAGATTCTGAAGTACTGTGTGCACAACGTCGCTCACGCCTATGGCAAGACGGCCACATTTATGCCTAAGCCGATTGTTGGAGATAACGGTTCTGGCATGCATGTGCACCAGTCAATCGCTAAAGATGGCGTTAACCTTTTTGCTGGTGACGGCTACGGTGGTCTATCTGACACAGCCCTTTATTACATTGGCGGTATTATTAAGCATGCGAGGGCGCTTAACGCCTTTACTAACGCTTCAACAAATGCCTACAAACGCCTAGTGCCAGGATTTGAAGCCCCAGTAATGCTGGCCTATTCGGCTCGTAATCGCTCTGCTTCTATCCGTATTCCATACGTAAGCAATCCCCGTGGACGCAGAGTAGAAGTACGCTTCCCTGATCCAACAGCTAACCCATATTTGTGCTTTGCAGCGCTTTTGATGGCAGGCCTGGATGGCATTCAAAACAAGATCCACCCTGGCGATGCAGCCGATAAGGATCTATATGACCTACCTGCAGAAGAAGCGGCTGCTATCCCAACAGTGGCACGAAGCTTAGAAGAAGCTTTGAGCGCACTTGAAGCAGATCGAGAGTTCTTGACTCGAGGCGGTGTGTTTACTGACGAAATGATCGATGCATACATCGAGCTTAAAAACGGCGAAGTAGAAGCAGTTAACAGCGTGACTCACCCCGTTGAGTTTGGCCTTTACTACTCTTGCTAAAAGCCTTACCAAAGCCCTCCTTGGAGGGCTTTTTAAGCTTCCCTGACGCACTAAATTGGTGCGTTATAATTTGACTAACCCTTTTTACACGGAGTGCGATGACTAATTTACTACAAGCCAACCAAGCTCTAGCTGGGTTAGTTAACCATTTAACGACCGCCATCGTGTTAATCAACACAAAGATGGAAATTGTGGCATTAAATTTAGCTGCCGAAAATTTATTTCGGGTCAGTCAACACCAAATGCAGCTGGAACCCATAAGCAATCTGTTAAATTTGGACGCTCTGCTAAAGCAGCAATTGCAAGACAGCTCCAAGCAGCAGCAATCATTTACTAGCCGCGATACCCAAATTCAACAAGCCAATGGCCACCGACTGTGGGTCGACTTGAGTGTGACCGCTATAGATGATGAAGGTAGCTTAGCCTTAGAAATACAGCCTTTAGAGCGCGTCAAGCGCCTAACCCAAGAAGCGCGCATGACCACACAACAACAAGCGTCTTCTAACCTAGTGCGTAACCTTGCTCACGAAATCAAAAATCCACTTGGTGGTATTCGTGGTGCAGCCCAATTATTGCAAAGAGAGCTGGACCCTTCTCTGCATGAATTTACTGACATCATTATTTCTGAGGCTGATCGCCTCAGAGACCTTGTAGACCGTTTAATTGGCCCTCAGCGCCAAACTCAAAAACAGATCTGCAACATTCATCAGATACTTGATAAAATAGACCAGCTCCTGCGTGCTGAAGCCAGTGGTCAGGTGCAACTAATACGTGACTATGATCCCAGCTTACCCGAGTTGCTCATCGACGCTAATCAAATGACTCAAGTGTTTCTCAACGTGGGCCGCAATGCATTACAAGCATTGGTAGAACATCAGACCCCCAATGGCCACATTTGTTTAAAAACCCGCATTGTTAGGCATTTCACTATTGGCAACATTTGTCACCGCCTAGCATGCTGCATCAGCATAACTGACAACGGTCCAGGCATTAGTGCCAACCATATAGAAGACATATTTTTTCCATTGGTGACACATCGTGCACAGGGCTCAGGGTTGGGTTTAAGTATTGCCCAAAGCCTCATACAACAGCACCAAGGTCTCATCGAATGCGATAGTCAAAGCGGCCAAACTTGTTTTAACATTTACCTACCCATGGAGAAACTCCCATGAGCCAAGATGTATGGTTAGTAGACGACGACCACGCGATACGCTGGGTGCTAGAACGTGCCTTACAACAAGCGCAAATTAGTAGTCGCAGTTTTGAAGACGGCCAGCAATTATTGGCGGCCCTTGAAGCAGATACGCCCAAACTCATTGTCAGTGATATTCGTATGCCTGGTATTGATGGCCTAAGTTTATTACAGCGATTACAACATCAAATCGCTCATGTGCCAGTCATTATTATGACTGCACATTCTGATTTAGATAGCGCTGTAGCATCCTATCAAGGTGGTGCTTTTGATTATTTGCCAAAACCCTTCGATGTTGATGAGGCAGTCGCTTTAGTCCAGCGAGGTTTGCAGCATGCCCAGCAACAAGCAGGCGCTAAAGCACCAGAACCCGCCCCAGCAAGCGCTCAAATTATTGGTGAAGCACCTGCCATGCAGGAGGTATTTAGGGCCATTGGTCGACTGTCTCAATCTAATATGACAGTGATGATTAATGGCGCCTCCGGCACGGGTAAGGAACTCATCGCTCAGGCCCTGCATCAGCATAGCCCAAGAGCCAATCAGCCTTTTATCCCTCTAAATATGGCTGCTATTCAAAAAGATCTGATTGAATCAGAACTCTTTGGTCACGAAAAGGGAGCCTTTACGGGCGCCGCCAATCAGCGCAAAGGCCACTTCGAACAAGCTCACGGCGGCACATTAATGTTGGATGAGATTGGTGATATGCCAGCTGAAGCCCAGACTCGACTATTAAGAGTGTTGGCCGATGGCGAGTTCTATCGAGTTGGTGGCCATAACTTAGTCAAAGTAGATGTACGAATTATCGCCGCAACGCACCAAGATTTAACCCAACGGGTTGAACAAGGGTTATTTCGAGAAGACCTATTTCATCGCCTTAATGTGATTCGTATACCTTTACCTAACCTCAACCAACGCAGCGAAGATATTCCTGCACTGGCAAGGCACTTTTTACTGACCAGTGCCAAAGAACTGGCGGTAGAAACAAAACAATTGTCCAGCGAAGCTGCGGCGCACTTACAGAAATTAGATTGGCCAGGCAATGTGCGCCAATTGGAAAATGTGTGCCGCTGGTTGAGTGTTATGGGCAGTGGTAACCAGATATTAGTCAACGATTTACCCCCCGAGCTTAAAGAGCAAACGCCCACTGCTAGCTTAGAAGAAAGCTGGCAAGAAGTGTTATCAACTTGGGCAAAAAAAGAACTGCAATTCGGGCAACAACAACTGCTTGATAAAGCTTTGCCGGCGTTTGAAAAAGTGATGATAAAAGCCGCCCTTAAACATACCCATGGCCGCCGACGAGAAGCAGCAGAACTGCTAGGCTGGGGACGCAACACCCTGACCCGAAAAATTAGCGAGTTGGGTTTATAGATGGGTTGGGTATGTATGACATGCTTAAGCTATATTTTAGTGGTTACGAAAAACACCCAATGGGTTTGAACTCCCAATTCATTGGCTTTATTTTTGTCCTATAATCAAGCTATGTTGAACTTATGTTGAACCTATTTTGAACCTAGAAGTATTGGTATGGAAATAATACACCATGTTACACGTTGTACTTTTTGAACCAGAAATCCCACCCAATACGGGCAATATTATTCGGCTGTGTGCTAATACTGGGTTTCAATTACATTTAATCGAGCCCCTTGGATTTAAGCTTGAAGATAAATCGTTAAGACGAGCTGGGTTGGATTATCACGAATGGGCACGCTTGCAGGTGCACAAAAATTATGCGGAATTCCTCGCTAATGTGAAGCCTAAAACGATTTATGCTATGACCACAAAAGGCAGCGATTGCTTCAGCAAAGCTAGGTTTGAAAAACATGACGCGCTTTTGTTCGGACCCGAAAGTCGCGGGCTTCCTGAAGAAATTAGAGCCCAATGTGACGCCAGGATTCGCCTTCCCATGACGTCAGAAAGCCGCAGCTTGAACTTATCTAACTGCGCAGCCATTACCGTATATGAAGCATGGAGACAGCTCAATTACGAGGGCGCCAATCTTTAAACACAGTAGACAACTTTGGTTTTCTTAGGATAGGACCCCAAGGCATTTATCCTACCAAATTGAGCAGGCACTGTGCCTCTAGTTTATGCAGCCCCTATCCCACTAATTTGCGCAGCAACGCCCTCAAGTAACGCTGCTAACAGGCACCCTCACCCACTCGCGTTAGTGAGTTGATTCACCAGCATCTGGAGTCGCATCATTTTCAGTTTCAGTTTCAGCCGCACCTGTTTCAGCTTGCGACGCTTGCTGCGCCAGACTCTGTGCATACAAAGCATCAAAGTTGACTGGGGCCAACATTAAGGCTGGGAAGCTACCTCTTTGCACTAGATTATCAATGGCTTCACGCGCGTAGGGAAATAGGATGTTTGGGCAAAAAGCACCCAAAACTTGACCCATAGATTCTTTAGGCACATTGGCAATGTGGAACAAACCCGCCTGCTGCACTTCCGTTAGGTAAACCGTCTTTTTTTCTGCTGAAGCGGTAATCGTTATGCGTAAAACCACCTCAAACGTAGTTTCATTAAGCTGGCGCGCCTGGCTATTTAAATCCACACCAACCTCAGGCTTCCAATCGCTTGTGAATGACTGCGGTGAGTTAGGGGATTCAAAAGATAGATCTTTCAAGTACACTCGCTGGATCATAATTTGTGGCTGTTCGGTGGTCTCTGCAGCCGCGGCAACGTTTTCTTCTTCACTCATGCTTAATTCTCATTCGTCTAGGTTTTATTGGAGGGCTTCAATTACGAAGTGGCTAGTAACGGGTCAAGTTTTTGCTGACGATCCAAAAGATATAATTCATCACAACCACCGATGGCATTGCCATTAACCATAATTTGCGGCACCGTGCGGTTACCCGTCAGCTGCATCATTTGTTGACGCACATCTTGGCGCCCATCAACACTAATTTCTTCATAGCTAAGGCCTTTGCTGTCGAGCAAGCGTTTGGCACGAAAGCAATATCCGCAACGATTCGAACTATAAATTGTAACTTGTGCTGTCATAAATGTGCCCCAGTGTTAGAGTTTTATTTGCGCACCAAAGGCAAGTTCTGCCCAGTCCACTCGGCCATACCACCAGACATCCGATGCACGTTGGTATAATCAGCTTTTTTCAACATATTTGCTGCACTCGAGGCAGTTTGGCCTGTCTTACAAATTATAACAATGGGTTTATCTTTGTGTTTTTCAAGTTCAGACATCCGTTTTGTTAAGTCTGCAAAAGGAATATTCTTGGCACCAATAACTCGCCCTGCCTTAAAGTCTGCCGGCGCACGAATATCAAGTAATAAGGCATCTTCACCATTTGCCATCACAGTGGCTTGTTGTGGCGACACTGAGGGAGCAGCTTTGCGGCGTTCTGTGATCAATAACACCAATAATGTCAGCACCAAGGCCACGACCATTTCCCAGTGATTGATTGCAAATTCGAGGTAACGTTCCATAAGCTTTATTATTCCCAACAATTAATAGGTTCTGGGTCGCCATAAGGACGACAAGTCCGGCGGCATTATACGCCATAGCATGGATAAATTGGAGGTAGACTGCTAAAATATCTTGCCATTTGCCAATAACAGACACCATGACCACTTCTAGTCCTAAAGCCCTCATCATTCTGGATGGATGGGGTCAAAGCCAAACGTCGACTTCTAATGCCATTGCAGCCGCAAATACACCCACTTGGGACGGTCTGTTAGCCAATCATTGTCATACTTTAGTAGGCACTTCTGGAGCCGATGTGGGCCTACCAGATGGCCAGATGGGTAACTCCGAAGTGGGTCACATGAACATTGGTGCGGGCCGAGTGGTGTACCAAAATTACACTCGTATTGGCAAAGCCATAGTGGATGGAGACTTCCAGACCAACCCTGTGCTTTTGTCAGCCATTGATAAAGCCGTTGCTAATGAAGGCACCGTTCATGTTTGTGGTTTGTTATCAGATGGCGGGGTGCACAGCCATCAAGACCATTTGTTTGCCACCTGTCGCTTAGCCCACCAGCGTGGAGCTACAAAAATCGTAGTGCACGCATGGTTAGATGGCAGAGATACGGCGCCAAGCTCAGCCCAAGTTTATATACAAGCTTTAATGGATGCCCTAGAGCCGATTAATGGCCGCATTGGCAGCCTCTGCGGCCGTTACTTTGCGATGGACCGTGACCAACGCTGGGAGCGCGTTGAAAGTGCCTACCGAGCAATGCGCTACGGTGAAGCAGAGTATGAGTGCTTATCTGCCCTCAGCGCCTTACAAGAAGCCTATTTAAATAATGCGACAGATGAGTTTGTGCCTGCCACTGTGATTTTGGATGCACAGGGCCAGTCTGCAAAGGTTGAAGACGGTGACACCATGATCTGTGTTAACTTTAGACCCGACCGCTCACGCCAAATCACGCGCGCATTTGTGGACCATGAATTTGATAGTTTTGAGCGTGGGGAGCCCCTGGATCTTGCTGAGTTTGTAATGATGACTGAATACAGCGCTGCTATAGATACCGCCTGCGCTTTTCCACCGACCCAAGTAAAAAATGATTTGGGCGAAATTATGGCCCAGCATGGAAAGACCCAACTACGCATTGCCGAAACTGAAAAATATGCCCATGTCACTTTTTTCTTTAGTGGCGGGCAAGAAGCTTTATATGAGGGAGAGAGTCGTGAGCTTATTCCTTCTCCGAATGTAGCTACTTATGATTTACAACCAGAAATGAGTGCTCCAGAGCTAACTGATAAATTAGTTGCCGCCATTGAAAGTGGGGCTTACGATTTAATTGTATGCAACTTTGCCAATGCTGATATGGTGGGACATACAGGCAAATTTGATGCCGCAGTCAAAGCTGTTGAAGCCGTAGACACCTGTCTTTTACGTATCGTTCATGCGCTAGAAAAAGTGGGTGGCGAAGCCCTCATTACAGCAGACCATGGTAATGTGGAACTCATGACTAACCCGAATACAGGCCAACCCCATACAGCCCATACCTCGTGGCCAGTGCCCTTGGTTTATGTGAGCCATCGAAGTGCCAATGCTAAATTATCAGCCGGCGTGCTGGCCGATTTAGCGCCCACTATGCTGCATTTAATGAACCTTGAACAGCCCCAAGAAATGACGGGCTGTAACTTGGTAGAATTTAACTAAATTGCGCCTTATCGCCTATTTCACATGCAGCATGATGCTGCTCATAAGTACTCAAATGCTTGCTGCTAACAACGAGCAAAAAGCTCAGCAACGCATGCAGCAGTTGCAAAAGGATATTGGCGACTTACAGTCTTGGCTTAACAAAGCCCAAAACAAAGCCTCAAAGTTACAGCAATCACTGCGCACTAATGAGCAGAGCATTAGCAAGCTCAGTAAGGCTATCAAGAAAAATCAACAGGCGAGCCAAAAAAGTACCAATCACCTTGCCAAGTTACAGCAGCAATCGAGCCACTTTCAAGATGCCCTTGCAGAACAAGAACAACAACTCAGTGCTCAATTAAAGCGGCAGTATCAGCAAGGTCAAAACGCCCCCGGGAATGTGCTACTGACCTTGGACAGTCCGTCAGCTCTGGCCCGAAATATGGCTTATTTCCAATATCTAAATCAAGCCAGTGCCGAACAAATGGCAGCCTATCGGCAAACATTAAATAGCCTCGCCTTGGTACAACAGGAACAGTCTGACCTCACTTTAGAATTGCAGCAAGGTGCCCAGCAATTGCAAACTCAGCAACAGCAGTTAAAACAAGCTAAGACCCAGCTATCGGCTAATCTTAAAACACTCAACAATAAGCAGGCCTCAAAAGCACAAACATTAAGCACTGCCAAAGTTGACCAACAGCAAGCCCAACAGCTGCTTGAACAAATTCAAGTGGCGGTTGCTAAAGCCAATATTAAAGTTGCAGGCTCACCAATGGCAGATGCTAAAGGGCAATTACCCTGGCCGCTAAAGGGTAAAGTCTTGAACCGCTTTGGGGTATCACAAAGTGCCTACCCCCTAAGCCAACAAGGCTGGTTGATTGCTGCTCCAGAAGGTTCTGATGTGGTCGCTATCCATGGTGGGCAAGTGGTTTTTTCAGATTGGTTAAAAGGTTATGGATTGGTTATCATTGTTGATCATGGGGACGGTTTTTTAAGCTTATATGGGCAAAATCAAGCCTTGTATTTGTCCGTAGGTGATACCGCTGCTGCCCAGCAACTTATCGCCAGTAGTGGAAAATCTGGCGGTAACACCCGAGCGGGATTGTATTTTTCTTTGCGACAACAAGGCAAACCGTTAAATCCTAAACAATGGTTGCAATAAGGTGAAGTGATGCGCATTAAACTAATCCAGCCTAGAGGCATCATACGGTGCAGACAAACCATGGGGAGCCTGATACTTGCACTGGCACTGGGTGTGTTAGCCCCAGCGAGTGCCATAGCGGCAGTAACACCTCACCCGCCTGTGCCATTGGCTGCGTTGCAGTCTTTTGTAGCCGTGTATGAACGCATCCGCCAGCAACACGTAGATGCAAAGACAGACGAAGAATTATTGCAGTTTGCCCTTGAAGGCCTGATTTTAAAACTCGACCGTTTTTCTAGCTACCTAGACGCCGACGATATGGCCAGCCTGCAACAAGATACCCGCGGCGAGTACACGGGTATTGGGGTTGAATTAGTGCCAGAAGGCAACTACATCCGTGTCATTACCCCCATCGACGATAGCCCCGCACACCGTGCCGGTATTCTCCCTGGAGATTGGATCACGCACGTACAAGGTAAAGCGGTTAAAGGACTTGATGTGCACGCCATCGATCAGCTTATGAGCGGTGGTCCAGGCACTCCAGTGACACTGACTATTTTACGAAGTGGTGAAGAACTCAAGTTCAATCTAAATCGTGAAATCATCACTACAGCGAGTGTGCGCAGTGAATTGATGGCAAGTAATGTCGCCTATCTTCGTATTAGCCACTTTCAGGACCACACTGGGCAAGATTTAGTAGACCAAATGCAGCGCCTTAAAACTGCTGGAGCTAATCGCTGGTTGTTAGACTTACGAAATAATCCTGGTGGCACTATATCAGCCGCCGCCGCTGTAGCCGATGCATTTTTGAGCACTGGTAACATTGTGACTACGAAGGCCCGCCAGATCAAAGACAATATGCGTTTTGACGCCCACTCTCAGGACCCTAGCCAAGGCTGGCCATTGGCAATCCTCATTAACAACGGCAGCGCATCCGCATCTGAAATTGTAGCAGGCGCTATAAAGGACCATCAGCGTGGCCAATTGGTTGGCAATAGCACGTTTGGTAAAGGCTCAGTGCAATCCATTATTACCCTGCCACAGGGCACAGGTGTTAAACTCACAACGGCTTACTACTACACCCCTAATGGCCATAACATCCACCTCACAGGCATTGAACCAGACGTAACCGTTGATAATTCAGAAACTGATGAGGATACGCAACTTGCTGCTGCGCTGGATATTCTGCGTCTGTCAAAGTCTAAATAATAATATGATGGCTCGATTTATTAAGGCCTATAAACACATTAATAAGGCACCATGGGGTTTAGTTTGGTTACTGCTAATGCCCCTGATAGGGAGCTCGTATTTAGTTAAAGCAGATGAGTTTCAGCCATCTATGGTCATCATTATAGACGACCTAGGTTATAACTTGGCTAACGGTCTTAGTGTGGTCAATCTGCCTGGCCCCATTACTATGGCCGTCATGCCCCATACCCCTCATGGCGCGTCATTGGCTCGCAAAGGTGCCGCTGTAGATAAACAAATCATTCTTCATGTCCCCATGCAAAACCACGCAGGTCTGCGGCTAGGTCCTGGCGGACTGACCCTAGATATGGATGAAAAAGAGTTCAAAAAAGTATTACGCAAAGGCTTAGCCAGCGTGCCCCAAGCAGAAGGCATCAATAACCATATGGGTAGCGCTTTAACTGAGCAGATGCTACCCATGCAGTGGACGATGGATATTGCAGCTGAGTTTGATTTATTTTTTGTAGATAGCCGCACCAGTTCATCCAGTGTGGCTTGGCAGCAGGCTGTGGCTCAAGCTATTCCTGCACTTACAAGAGATGTGTTTTTGGATAACGATACCAGTCAAGAGGCCCTCGAAAGCCAATTTCAGCAAGCCATAGACATTGCTCAAAAACATGGCTCTGTGGTGCTTATTGGTCACCCTTACCCAGCTACGGTAGAGTTTTTAAGCAGCGCACTAAAACGCCTTGATCAAACAGGCATCAAGCTGACCTCGGCCTCTGCACTAATCTGGCAACTGGACCTAAAGGCGCATCTCAATACCCTTTGAGGCCATGTATTGTTTGGCTTGAGGGATGGTGTATTCATTAAAGTGAAAGATACTAGCAGCCAATACTGCATCCGCTTTGCCTTCAATTACACCATCAACTAAGTGGTCCAAGTGGCCTACACCACCCGATGCAATCACTGGCACAGACACCGCTTCACTGATGGTGCGCGTGACACCCAGATCATATCCATTTTTAACCCCATCTTGGTCCATGCTAGTGAGTAATATTTCCCCCGCACCATAAGCCACCATTTTTATGGCCCACTCAACGGCATCAATACCCGTAGGCTTGCGTCCGCCATGGGTAAATATTTCCCAACGTAGGGTTTCACCCGGCCCACTAACTTGTTTTGCATCGATGGCCACGACAATGCATTGGGCACCAAAACGATCCGCCGCTTGCTGCACAAAATCTGGATTAAACACAGCAGCAGAATTAATGCCTACTTTGTCAGCACCCGCATTAAGCATGCGGCGAATATCTTCACAGGTCCGAATACCACCGCCCACAGTGAGGGGAATAAACACTTCACTGGCCATCTTTTCTACCGTATGTACCATAGTGTCACGGTTTTCATGAGTTGCACCAATGTCTAGAAAAGTAATCTCATCGGCGCCCTGTTCGTTGTAGCGTTTAGCCACTTCCACAGGATCTCCAGCATCTCTAATATCAACAAACTGTACCCCTTTAACCACGCGCCCATTGTTGACATCTAAACAGGGAATAATGCGTTTGGCTAAGCCCATGGGAGTTTCCTTATCATTAGCATGGGTTAGGCTTGAGCGTCACAATAGGCTTGCGCTGCTGCCAGATCTAACGTGCCTTCATAGATGGCTCGGCCGGTAATAGCACCCACAATACCGTCGCCAGCAACTGCCGCCAAAGCGTGCACATCGTCCATATTGGTCACTCCACCTGAAGCAATGACTGGAATACCTGCTTCTCTGGCCAACTGGCACGTGGCCGCCACATTAACACCCTGCATCATGCCATCACGGGCAATGTCTGTATAAACAATAGAGCTTACCCCATCGTTACGAAAACGTTTGGCTAGATCGACCGCTTTAACATCAGTCACTTCAGCCCAGCCCTCGACTGCCACCATGCCATCGCTAGCGTCCAAACCCACAATAATGCGGCCAGGAAAATCACGGCAGACTTGAGTCACAAAATCTGGATCACGCACTGCTTGAGTACCAATAATGACATAGGCAACACCCGCCTGTAGGTAGGCTTCAATAATATTTACATCACGAATACCGCCACCAATTTGAATAGGTAGCTTAGGGTGGGCCAGCGCAACGGCCTTCACAATGTCACCATTGACTGGGTTGCCAGCAAAGGCACCATTCAAATCAACCAGATGCAACCTTCTGCAGCCAGCATCTACCCACTGGTTGGCAACAGCAACCGGGTCTGCTGAAAAAACGGTGGACTCTTCCATGCGGCCTTGGCGCAAACGCACACATTCACCATCTTTTAGATCGATGGCTGGAATCATTAATAAAGGGCTTTGAGACATAGACTATTTACGGCAGGGTTTAGCTACCGTCCCACTGTAAGAAGTTTTTTAAAAGTTGAAGTCCAGCTGAGTGGCTTTTTTCTGGATGAAATTGCACTGCAAAAAGATTTTCTCTAGCAAGTGCCACATCAAACTCAAGACCATAGTTACAGGTCGCCGCCACTAAGTCGCGAGCTTCGGTACGCACATAATAACTGTGAACAAAGTAAAACCGACTGTTGTCTTCTATGCCACGCCATAGCTTGTGGGGTTGCTGCTGTACTTGATTCCAGCCCATGTGGGGTACTTTTAAGTGAGCGTCTTGCACACTGGCATGATCACCAAAGAAAGACACATTACCTTGCAGTTCACCCAAACACGCCACACTCCCATTTTCACTGGAACGCTGCATTAGGGCCTGCATACCCACACAAATACCAAGCATGGGCTTTTTGCCCATTTGATCAGCCACGATGTGATCCACACCCAAGCGTTTGATCTCTGCCATGCAATCTCGAATAGCACCTACTCCAGGCAAGAGCACACGATCGCTGGCTTCAATTTTAGCCGCATCGTTAGTTACATAGACGCGGGTATCTGGGCACACGTGTTCAAGGGCTTTGGCAACGGAGTGCAAATTACCCATGCCATAGTCAATCACTGCAATGGATTTCATAATAACCCTATTAATACCAAGCCGATCGCCAAAGTATCTATAAACTACCCTTAGTGGACGGCATCATACCTGCCATCCGTTCATCAGCACTTAGGGCCATCCGTAAGGCTCGACCAAAGGCTTTAAACACTGTTTCTGCTTGGTGATGAGCATTCTTCCCACTCAAGTTATCAATGTGCAGAGTTAGTTTGGCATGGTTCACAAAGCCACGGAAAAATTCATCAAATAAATCCACATCAAAACCGCCAATGCGGCCACGGGTGTAGGTAACATGATTAAACAACCCAGGGCGTCCAGAAAAATCTAACACCACCCTAGTTAAAGCCTCATCTAACGGCACATAGGCAGAACCATAGCGGGTTAGGCCTTTTTTGTCTCCTACCGCTTTGTCTATGGCCATACCCAAGGTAATGCCCAGATCTTCCACCGTATGGTGCGCATCAATCGCTAAGTCACCATGAGCAACAATGTCTAAATCAATCAATCCATGGCGCGCAACCTGCTCCAACATATGATCGAAAAAGGGGATCCCTGTGACGCAACTAAACACACCCGTGCCATCTAAATTAACACTAACTGTAATCTGAGTTTCTAGGGTATTCCGTTCTACAGTGGCGGTACGAGCCGACATAAGGTGACCTCGGGTTTGATAATGAGTAAAGCAATAAAGCGAGCAGAGATTATACGGCTTTTAGTAGCTGTTTTACAAAGCACAAACGCCCCTAAAAGGTATAAAACAAATGTATACTCAGCATTAATCCCATTTGCTCACCCGTAAGTCTACAATTAATGACCAACAACACCTCTTTTGCTGACCAATTACTCATCTGGTTCGACCAACACGGACGCCACCACCTACCATGGCAAAAAGATCGCACCGGTTATCGTGTGTGGGTGTCTGAGATTATGTTACAACAAACCCAAGTCATGACCGTGATACCCTACTTTGAGCGCTTTATGGAGCGTTTTCCAACCATCACCCACTTAGCCCAAGCTGAAGCTGATACCGTACTTAGTCTCTGGACAGGTTTGGGCTATTACACTAGAGCGCGGAATCTGCATGCCAGTGCCATCGCGATTACTCAACAACATCAAGGCCATATGCCCAACGACTTAGACGCCCTCATTGCTCTCAAGGGTATCGGCAGGTCTACAGCAGGGGCCATCGTGAGCCAAGCCTACAACCAACGTGGCGTAATACTCGATGGCAACGTCAAGCGCTTACTCACGCGTTTATATGCCATTGAAGGGTGGCCAGGGCAAAGCCAAATAGACCAACAACTCTGGCAACTCGCCACAGATCTAACTCCCCATCAACGCAATGCCGATTACACTCAAGCCATCATGGATATTGGCGCCACCATCTGCAAACCCAAGCAGCCCTTATGCGTGGCCTGCCCAATGCAAGCTAATTGCCAGGCATTAGCCCAAGACAAAGTTGGCATTATTCCCACCCGCAAGCCAAAAAAAGCAATACCCCACAAGACCATTAGCGTATTGCTACTGCAAAATAAGCAGGGGCAAACGTTTCTGGAACAGCGTCCAAGCAAAGGCATATGGGGTGGACTTTGGAGCCTGCCAGAATTCACTGACCTAAAAGCATTACAGACCCAGCTAGCCTTAGAGGGTTTGCCTACCCACACCACCCCAATGGCACCCATTAAGCACGTATTTAGCCACTATAAGCTCACCATTGAGCCCCATCGGTTAGTATTGGATAAGGCCCAGCTAAAAGTATCAGAAAAGCATAAAAGTCAGTGGTACGACAGCCAACAACTGCATACAATAGGGCTAGCGACACCCATTAAAAAACTACTCGAGAAAGCCCAATGACACGCACTGTTTTTTGCACTAAGTATCAAGCCGACATGGAAGCTATGGATCGTCCTCCCTACCCTGGTGCCAAAGGTCAAACCTTATTTGAAACCTTGTCAAAACAGGCATGGCAAGATTGGTTAGCGCACCAAACCATGCTCATTAACGAAAAGCAGCTCAATATGATGGACCCTGAAAGTCGCTCATACCTGCAAGGCGAACTGGATAAATTTATCTCGGGAGAGGATTACGACCAAGCAGACGGTTACGTGCCCCCTTCTGCCCAGTAAAAACCCGCGACAATAAAGAAAATAACCAGATTTCATCAACTTATTGTTGACAGGAAAATTCAAAACGGGTTTAATACGGCCCTCTTCTCGGTCGCTCATCAGAGCAATCAACACAGAAGAAAGCACTCAGTATAGCCCGGATAGCTCAGTCGGTAGAGCAGAGGATTGAAAATCCTCGTGTCGGCGGTTCGATTCCGTCTCCGGGCACCACGATTACGTTACATTCCCACTTATAAATGCACACTCGTTCGGACTTCGTCCTCACTCAAACATGAGTGTACCCCTACTTCTGTAAGCGTTTCACTGGCTTTGCTCCTTGTGGCTGATCATGTCACCCAAGGTGCTACACGGGAGATGTTTACGATGGTGTTGTCGAAACTGCAGTTGTTTTCAACAAGATATTTGTACCAAAGAGAGGGTGTGTTTTACTTCCAGCGGGATGTTCCTGTGGATTTGAGACACCACTATCCGAATAAGAAAGTTGCGTTCAGTCTACGCACTAGATCACCTTCACTTGCTCAACGAGGTGCTGCCTCGATAGCCACAAAGCTTGATGCAGATTGGTTTAGTTTACGTGTAAACAGCATAGCAAATGCAGACATTAACCAGTCGGTTGTTGGTAGAGACAATTCACCCTCAATGGCTGATGCACTGCAAATCTACTTACATTTGAAAGCAGGTAAAAAGCCCCACGCATTTACTACAGGTGCAACTAGAAATGTTGACTACCTTATCGAAGTCGTTGGTAACAAACCTCTCACCTCCTACACAACAATAGACGCAGGTAAGTTTCGAGACTGGCTGATAGCAAAAGGCATGGTGACTAGCTCTCTCAGACGGGTGCTGTCGAGTATTAAGGCTATAGTTAACCTAACAGTCAGTGAGCATGGCCTAGACATCAAGAACCCCTTTTCAAATATCTTTCTTCCTGAAATCGGGTCTGCCTCTAAGCGATTGCCAGTGTCAACTAAGGACATAATGACCATTCAAAATGGTTGCAGGTCTTTAGATGATGAAATTAGATGGCTAGTCGGTATCATAAGCGACACAGGTCTAAGACTGTCTGAAGCTGCAGGTTTGTTAATGGAGGACGTGAACTTAGACCACCCTGTTTCACACGTTATTATCACCCCAAACGAACACAGACGTTTGAAGAATACTGGTAGCGAACGGATAGTGCCACTGCATGGAGTCGCGTTATGGGCTGCACAACGTGCAAAGTACGCAACCGATACGAAGTTCTTGTTCCCTAAGTACATGAAGACAGACACATGTAACGCTAATTCAGCCTCTGCAGCAGCTAACAAGTGGATCAAGTCGGTCGTGTCCGCTAACGTATCAGTCCATTCGTTCAGGCATTCTATGAGAGACAGACTAAGAGCTATTCATTGCCCAACTGAGGTAATTGATCAGATTGGTGGATGGTCTGCAGGATCAGTTGGAAGTAGGTACGGAACTGGCTACTCCGTTGAGATCCTAGGAGAGTGGATGAACAAGATGACAACACCATCGTAAACATCTCCCGTGTAGCACCTTGGGTGACATGATCAGCCACAAGGAGCAAAGCCAGTGAAACGCTTACAGAAGTAGGGGTACACTCATGTTTGAGTGAGGACGAAGTCCGAACGAGTGTGCATTTATAAGTGGGAATGTAACGTAATCGTGGTGCCCGGAGACAGCCAATCTTACAGTTCCTTTCCTTTGAGTAGCACTAAACCCCTTTGTTCTGGAAGCCTTTGAACCATACTACTGGCTATCAGCTAGGTCAATCTTGTTTGAAACTACTGCAGAAACTACTACAGTTAAATATCCAGCGGTTAACCCTTTACTTAAGGAAAACACCAGCAACTTTGCACTCAAAACAACCACCTAAACTACCACTGAAGAATCCCATACAAGGTCTCTAACAGAGCCTGTGAGGACACTTCAAATGACTAATGCTACGCCTTAAAAGGTTAGTCATCTGACGCTGAATAGCACCTCAGGAACACACAGGCATACTTTAGGGGGTAGGCAGGGCCACCACCCATAGGGGCGTTATTATTCATGTGTAGTGCGACAGATCAGGTGTCTCACCTGTAAACCACATTTACTATGTTCACCTCAGATGGGGTTACGTATTCAGGGGTGTGGGGGGTTTGTTGTGGTTGGGGAATATGGTGTTTGTAATGGAGGTGGATAAGACAGATTGGGATAATAGTATAAAGTAGCACCTAGATGCGACACTTAAACCGCCACTGAGGGGCCCATATCCTATAAGGTATCTAATAGGTTCTAGGCCCCACAAGAGATGGGGTTAGGTGTCGGGCTTAACCCACCCATAAGTCATAGCTCATGCCGTTTTCAATTGTAGGCAGTAGGTTTGCTCTGTTCTCAGCACTGTCTGCAATTTCTGCTAATACCTGCCCACCTGTTTTGTTCTGATCCTCAATGGTAGATGCATAATATGCTAAGCCAACCAGATCAGGTGCTCGTCCCAATACATTCTGGTAAAACAAATCAACGACTGCCTCAACATTGTTGCCAGTGAGGTAGTTGTCATTGGTAGTAACACCATAGAGCGTTTGAAACTCTGCAGACCAAACAAATTCTTCTGCCATTTGCACAGCACTCGCACCATTATCTGCACGGTCAATCCAAAACCCAAAGCCAGTTTTCTCTGGGGTGCGATTAAAGGCTGCTTTGTAGGTACGATAAATGCCACCTGCACTGTTAGCACCTTCAATATCTAGTGCTAGGGAGATATTGGAAAACTGAAGACGCTCGATACTAGTAAGGGTGTCTGAACCATCTCGGCCAACTACACTATCCAACACAATCAAAGTGTCCGTGTTTGAGGTTATCGTATACTCAGAGAAAACATTGCTGTAAACGGCTGTGTCAACTTGATTACCACCATTTAGCTTATCATCACCTCGACCACCCGAAATAATATCTTTGCCATCGTAACCAAAGATACGATCGTTGTTAGCAGTACCTTCCAGTCGTTCATTAATCTCTTCCCTTCCTAGAGGTTTTTTGGCACGGACGACATAACCGTAATAATGCTGTGGCTCGATTTGTGGCGAGCTTGTTTGAGGTGTATGGACAAAGCTTATAAAATCAACCATACCATCATTGCCTAGATCAACCGGAATCATCTCCTGAACCTCTTTGATCCACCATTTTTTCCACTGTTCAGACCCAGAAAATTGATAAGGATCTAAGTATGCGAATACACTTTCATCAACCTTTTCTAACACGCCCTGCCGATTAATAAATAGTGCTGTAGATGGACCTTCACTGCTAGAGAAATCCCCCCAATTGTGGTTAGTGTTAGAAGCGTAATTAGTCAAAACTACATCATCCCAACCATCGCCATTGACATCGAGAATATGAATATTTCCCTCCCCATGTCTGGTTTGATAGTAGTTATCCTTAATAAGGCCCGGACTTTCTGTGAATGAGCCGTCACCATTTCCAACATATAGTCTCAAAAACCCTTGAGTGTAATAGTTCGAAGCATCACCATTATTCTTCGTTGTTTGATGTTCAAGAAGGATAAAATCTCGATTACCGTCACCATTAATATCCAAATCGTGAATAGAATTTATTATCCGATTATCGTCGTAATCACTGTACGCATTCGGATTAGAAATAGTGATCGCACCTTGCCCATCTTTAAGACCATCTTGACTACCCAACAATAGATACAAGTCTGCACCATTCTCATCATCAAGGCGGCCATTAATTGGTGAGTACACAAGATCATCATAGCCATCATTATTAAAGTCCGAAGATGTCATACTCAATACAAACCGAGCATACGCTCGTAGTTCTGCAGATGACTCAAAATTGGTAGTTGTAAAAGTGTTATCGCCATTAGAGGTAAAAACAGTCCGATTTGATGCAAAATCATCAAATCGATCGCCGTTAAAGTCACCAACAACTAGGGAATGACCATAGCCATATTGATCCCCTGTTAATCCAGAAAAGTTTTGGCTTGATGTTATAGCAGTCGTATTATTACCGAACCCAACGTATGGCAATTCATATACTTGCTGAGCTATGGTGCCGCCCTCTTTTCTCTCTGTCAACCCAGACGCAGCCACAGCGAAGTCATCAAATCCATCACCATTAAAATCACCTACATCAGTTCGGTATGGCATATGAAGATTCACAAAATCGGATGACTCTGAGACCACCTTGGGATCAATAAAAGAGCCGTCTCCATCTTGGATGAGCATTATAGGTTCTAACAAAGTTTCTGGGTGGCCAACAGAGTGGTTAAACAACACGGGGTTTAGAATAAGATCAACCAAACCATCGCCATTAAAATCTCCGAAGTTAGTATTATTGACAGGGTCTAAAACAAACCAAGCAGCAGCAACGGGATAATCAGGCGTGGGATACCATGTTGCCCCATGCTGCTCTCGGGATGCTAACCTGACAAAACCAAAATTATCGGTCTCAAAAAATTCAGTCGATGTATGTTCCGTTGCTGTAGCGGATTGAGTAAAACTAGATGTCGTGTCGTAGAGAGTTTGGGCCATGTAATCCTCAAAGTTCTTTGAACAAGATAAGTTTATATCTAGGCGATATAGATTTTTTGAACGTCATCAGAATAAACAGCCATGATACAAATCCCTTTGCTAAAATCGATTCAGACATGATGTGCAACAACTTTTTACGTTGTCTGATATTCCATTATTATCGTGATTGCTACACGAGAATTATTATATTACATTATATTATATTATAGTAAATACATCATCATGGTGACTTTACAGTGATGTTATTAGGGACTGAACGGCCGATAGATTTTTTATAAGCCATACATATGAAGGGATACATATGAGCACATATTATGGGACAGATGGTGATGATGTCATAGATGGTTCACTACTAAATAGTGAATACGGCAACATAGATTCACTTGATGGTGACGATCATGTCACTTTAGGGCTATACCAAGCTTATATATCTGGGCTGGGTAATGACGTTGTTACTTCTGATTCACCAGGTGCTGGTTATGGACTCTGGTTTGTAAAGGGAGAAGTCTATATTAACCTTGCTGAAGGTTGGGCCTTAGATGGGCTTGGTTATAAGGATGAATTACAAGGTATTCATACAATACATATGCCAAATCATGGTGGCACAGTAGTAGGTAGCGACGGCTCAGACACAGTATTTTCCTTTGGTGGTAATTCACATTTTGATCTTGGATCAGGCATTGATATTGTTCATATGCCTCAATTAAATTCCGAAGATTTTGTTGTCAGACAAACTGGAGCTGAAGTGACAATCAACTCTGACCAATATGCAGTTACTTTAAAAAACGTAGAAACCCTCAAGTTCGCTGATAGAACTATAAATCTAACTAAAGGGAGAATTGATGGCAAGCTTATTGAAGCAAAAGAATTGCTTTATGAATTTGTAGAAACAGAAGTTTCAGAAGGTTGGTGGTACCAAGGTGTTTATAATGAACCTAGTGTAGTGAATCATTCCCCTCTAGCTGGAAGTGTTGTCGATATTGGTGCTGATAATGACTTAGACCTCATTATTCCCGTAAACCGTGGGTACCGTTCTGGTGCAGATACTCGGTCTCACTTCCAAGTTTTTGAAAATATTGATGGGGAGTTGAGATATAGTGCAGAGCTAACCTCGTTAACTCCATTTATTGCGGGTGCGGGCAGAACAGATACGATCTATTTGGAACGCTTTCAAACCGATGCATTCGTAACTACAAATTCTGATACCGCAATAGAAACAGAAACTCGTACTGATATTCCTTGGCGTTTTGGGGATATTTCTATTACACGATTAGATCAATTTGAAGTCATTACTAATCAACTCGTGCCTGAGAATACACTCCCTCATTCCGATGATGTAAATAGGTATTCTGCAGTTAATGCCCATGCTATGGCCGTCGGTGACATTAACGGGGATGGCATGGATGACATTTTAGTGGGTGATTATGAAAAACCCTTTGCGTTGCTCCAAACTTTATCGGGTGATTTTGAGTATAGAACCGATCCAGTGTGGACTGCAATGAACTTGAAATGGATAGAGCCTACTATTGAAGGTGGTACCTCTGCATTCCCTCTCGATATGGCAATGGCTGATTATAATGGAGATGGATTTGATGACATTTTGTTTGGACGTGGTCACGGAACTACGTTAAGTCGAATAGTTTTTAATGATGGTGCTGGTAACTTTAGTCATGAGAACTCAGAACCGCTGCCAGCTTCAGCGTATGGTCATAGTAACAATCTTCATCTTAAAACACTTTCTCATGATTTCGACTCTGATGGTGATATAGATATAGTCATTCTCAATAGTCGTCACGATCCATGGTACGGTGGAAATTACTTACAATACTTAACCAATAATGGTGGTGGTCAATTTACAGATGAAACTGAACTTAGATTGGTTTCTCCAAGCCAATATCCTGATACATATCTAGCTGCAAGTTCTACTATTTTTTGGCATGTACTAGATGTTGACAATGATGGTGATTTGGACATTGCTGGGCATAGAGTTGGTGAGTCGTCCAACGTAACAGGCATAGTATTCTCAAATGATGGAAAAGGTCAATTCACCCTTGAAAGTATAACTAACCCTTCTCAAGGTATTATTTTGGGGTGGGGGGATTTCAACAATGATGGTAATTTAGACACGATTAGTTTTTCTTCACGTCATAATAATTCCGAAGGGACATCTAGCACTAACAAGTTTTGGTTAAATACCATCAACACCTACTCTTCATCAGTATCTCAAGCATTTGATATAGAATCCTCAAATAGCGCAGGAGGAATATATCGTACCTACAAAGCAGCATTTAATCGAACACCTGATAATCATGGCTTAGGCTATTGGATTGACCGTGCAGATAATGGTGCAAGTGCTGTGCAAATGGCGGAAGAATTCGTTTGGTCTGCAGAGTTTCAAACACTCTATGGTGTCACTACTAGTGACAATTACCTCGTTGGCAATGATATTGAGGCAGTTGTTGATTTGTTTTACCGAAATGTATTGGGACGAGCACCTGATCAAGGCGGTCTAACATATTATACATCTACCATTGAAGATCAGAACAAAACAGGTGGGCAGGTATTAGCAGAAATTGCAGACAGCGCAGAGAACAGAGCAAACCTACTGCCTACAATTGAAAACGGCATGAGTTATGACTTATGGGTGGCCTAAACAGCGAGTAATACCACCTCTATATAAGTTCATTATTGAGACAAGAAGAATTCCCATTTAAAGCCTTACAGCATTTTCTAAGAAGAGCTAATGAACATTGGTAGCATTGCAGTGCTGGATGAGCGAACACAGCTTAGAGTATGGCTGTAAGGTGCTTAATCGATGTTAGAGAAGGTGTGAAGTGGGTAAGGGCTATGGCAGTTTGGGTACTAATAACTATTCTGGTAGTCGGGTGAAGCCTAGGCCACCCATAAGTCATACTGCACACCATTACCAATTAGCTCTAAGACATTAGCTTGGTTTTCTGTGCCTTCAGAAAAGTCTGCCATCACTTTGTCCCAAGTTTTTTCTGGGTTATTGGCCAATTGATCCACCCACCAATCATAGCCACCACTGTCAGGGTCGCGGCCAAGTACGTTGTTATACACCTTAGTGAGAAACTCGCCATTACTCGGACTAGTGCCGTAGGAAGCTCTAAATTCATCAGAGTTTATAAACCCCGCTGATACCTCTACCAAGGTCTTTCCTAAGTCCATCTGTCCTATCCAATACCCTAAACCACCTTCATCAGGTGTGCGATTGAAGGCCGCTTTATAAATGCGGTAGCAACTGCCACCTACCTCACCACTACCAATATCAAGCGCAACCGCCTTATCAAAAAATACAATCCTCTCTACAGCACTAAGGCTGTCATTAGTGCCAGTGCTTATCTCTTGTAAGGTAGAGCTACTTTCGCCCAAAGCTAATGTGTAATTGGCCTGTGAAAGGGTGTACTTAATCGTGTCTAACCCAGTTCCACCATTAATTGTGTCAGAGCCACCATCTGCATAGATAGTGTCATTGCCCCCATTGCCGTTAAGTAAATCGTTGTCTTTTGTACCTCGAATAATGTCAGCTCCTAAGTCACCCAAAGTCGTTACGACTACGTTCACTTCTCCTGTTACAGCACCAGCAGTGCTGGTGCTGGGGATGATCTTTAGAATTTCGTCCATAGGTTGATTGATGAATATCTCAAATTCAGCCAGGTATTCAGTGGATGATTTACCATAAGTTTTAAGAAATGCCACCTCAAAGCCCAAGGTGTCGAGTTCATTATAAAAGTTGACATGAACGTCCTGATCACCAACTTTGTGTTCTAGATAGGCCATATACCAAGCCCCGATAGCATAACCATTCCATGTATCTGTCGTCCCATAAGTAATATCTTTCAGCAAGGTCCCATTGACTTTATAGCTTTCAAGGGCATTACTATTAGTCAGGTACTTTTTCATATTAGATAAAACGTAATCACCACGCATATCATGGGTGCCGTCATAAAGTTTAATTGCCATCCAGTTAGCCCCACCTTCCATCATGTAAAGGGGAGTCTTAGCACCATGCACGTCTGGAGTGTTGCTGGAATAATATAATTCCTTTATTGCAATACGGGCATTCTGATAAACATGGAAATATTCATGCATGACTGTAAGCTGATACTCCTCTCCAAAAGGACCACCCTTATTATTGCCCATAACAAGGGCTTGGAAGTGATAATCTAGACCTTCGAGACGGAACCTATGAACTGAGCCGTCACTTGTTTGAACTTTGTCCACAAAAAGGTTCGGACTTCCTGGTTCACTGATAGGACCGTGTTGCCAGTTTGGATCTAATAACTTATGGCGGCTTTCGTAATCTGTTTCCATCTGCAGGGCGTTAGTAACGTCGCTCCCCATGACATATATCTCAGTTGGGCCATAGTTACCCCATGCCGCAATGGCTAGGTCTATGGCTTCTTTTACTTTGGACACTTGCAGAGCAGTCACCTCCTTAGCAACATAGTAGGATGGTGGAGTGGGCAAAATAGTACCCCATGTGTCACCAGCTTTTGCGTAAGTCATGATAAATTCCTTGTTTTTTGATATCCATATTTCTGGTCTTAAAGAGCCTGTTAATACTACTAATTTAAACTCAGTATAGATAGTGAAGGGTTAACCGCTGGATATTTAACTGTAGTAGTTTCTGCAGTAGTTTCAAACAAGATTGACCTAGCTGATAGCCAGTAGTATGGTTCAAAGGCTTCCAGAACAAAGGGGTTTAGTGCTACTCAAAGGAAAGGAACTGTAAGATTGGCCGTCTCCGGGCACCATATTTAATGCCTTTCAGAAAAATTAGAAGAATCTAAATGACTCGCGGTCTACCCATGGTCTACTTCAGACCGATATTTTCAGTATTGATACATTCGTTAGGTTGCAGAGTAATTCCACCCCGTAATCCAGCTAGGATTGCCGCTACTGCGATTCTTGACATAGGTATGGCAGGCCAACAAAAAAATCGCTCGAAATCACGTCATCTTTGTACATACTACTATATTTTTAATTGCCTACGCTGATTCAGCATAGGCTGAGGCGATGCACCCTGCCCTTCAGCTTTACGCTCTGAACGACCTTTTTTAATTCTCTTATATTACTAACAGCGTTAGCTTATTTCTTGGTCGGTGTTCCCTTTGGTCAATAATTGCATCGCTATTTTGTCCATAAATATATAGGCTTTAAGGTCTATAATTGGGGTGCATGGTTATCAATTTGACTCAGATAAAGCATCTACGTAGACATCACCTAAAACAGCTTTGCGGGTTTTTAGACCCGCTTCAAACTTGTCTGATCTTGGTTTTTGTTCTGACATTAAAGTGTCCTCATTTATTGACTGGGTGTGGTTACAAACCACCCATTAACATGTATTTGATTTCTAAAAAGTCTTCAATGCCATAGTGTGAACCTTCTCGGCCAATACCAGATTGCTTTACGCCACCAAATGGTGCCACTTCGGTAGAAATAATGCCTTCGTTAATGCCGACAATGCCATACTCTAGGGCCTCACCAACACGCCATACCCGGCCTATGTCACGAGTGTAAAAGTAAGCGGCTAAGCCAAATTCGGTAAAGTACAAGAGGCATATATTGCGTACTACGGCCGCCCAGCAGATCCTGGTGGCCTGGCTCACTGGGTTAGTCAGTTAGACAGAGGCGTTACTTTTGATGTGATGCTTCAGTCATTTGGTGCATCTGAGGAGGCTGTCACCTTGTTTGGTAATAAAACCAACGAGGACACGGTAAAAACTCTTTTTCAGCAGATTTTAGGCCGCACTCCAGACACGGGAGGTCTGTTGTTCTACGCAGGAAAACTAGAAGACGGCAGCATGACTGGCATAACGATTGCCCAAAACGTCTTTGATGGAGCTACGGGAAGTGATGCTACGATGGTGGCTAATAAACTCGCCGTGGCAAAGGCTTTTAATACATCACTTAATACTGCAGAAAAGAAAGCAGCATACGCAGGTGCCGATGCAGTCGTTACTTTGCGTGAGATGCTGGCTACAGTGGACAGTTCAAGTGATGCAGCATCAATGAACTTTGATGAGACTATTCAGAATTTAGTTGATGATAATAAAAAATCTGATACTGCTATTAACGCAACAGTGTCTAATAGTGAATCTGTAGTTATTAGTGAAGCTGCCGCTTCGGCTCACCTAGCCGTAACAACCCACAGCGACTCAGGCTATGAACTTTTAACGCGTAAAGTGGATGTCTTTGGTATCGGTATTTATGCAGCTGAAGGCGTGGCTGAAAATAAGCTAATACATGCCGCAAACGTGATGGCCGAATACCTTGATAATGATGAAAATGGCGTGGTGGATAACCAACTTGTAGTCGATGCCATTATTGCAAGTAAGGCAACCGTAGGTCTTTGGAAGAATGAGGGTGATTTAGATGTGATAACAGAAGGTCAACGCCGATATACGATGGACTTAGGTGACACAGAAACTCGCCCTGAATGGCATGTAAATAACCTACCTAAGGCGTTCGATGCCTCTTTAGAAGAGATCCTACACTCAATTACCCAAAATGGTTATGCCCTTGCCTACCCAGAAATCTTTGGCGAGAAAACTGGTACTAGTGTAGCCGACGCCATGGACGTGGCCCGAGGCGGCCAATTTATTGAGATCCCAGAGCAATACCCAGAATCTGCTTGGTACAGTTATACAGATCCATCATGCAACTATATGTGCATGATTACCGAATACATGTATTGGGGTCTAACCTCTATTTTAGGAGCACAAGCTAGCCGCTTAGATATAATTGGTAAAGAATGGCAATACAATACAGCCGAGTTAGTCCAAACTGGTGATCCAGCCCTTTACAGCCTACTTACAGACGACCAGTACAAATTCCCTACCCATCTGCCAGATGGAACGTATGCGTTTGAAGGATAGGTGCAGGTGGTGGCTTAGACAAATCCAGTTTGAATAAGTAGTAAGCCTAAGCTACCCATAAGTCATACTGCACCCCATTACTAATCAGCTCTAGGACATTGGCTTGCTTTTCTGTGCCTTCAGAAAAGTCTGCCATCACCTTGTTCCAGCTTTTTTCTTGGTTATTGGCCAATTGATCCACCCACCAGTCGTAGCCACCGCTATCAGGGTCGCGACCAAGTACATTGTTATACACCTTGGTGAGGAACTCACCGTTGGTGGGGTTGGTGCCGTAGGAAGCTCTAAACTCATCTGAATCAATAAAACCTGCTGATACCTCTACCAAAGTCTTTCCTAAGTCCATCTGTCCTATCCAATATCCTAAACCACCTTCATCACAGCCATAGGCACAATTAAGACACTGGGCACTCCTACTGCTGAAGTGGCAAAGAGCGCATTCACGAAAGCTAACGCCACCATGACCCAGCCAAAATGAATGCCACGTTGCTCTAGGGCATTAGATAAGCGGTGTCTAGCAAGGTTCATAGCTGGCATGGATACGTCCTTAGTACGTGAGAAGGTTGACTAAGTTAAAGCACTAAAATTGTGTATATCATATTAATCCAACTGCTGCTCTTAATTTAGTCAGGGAAGTGTTGGGCCCAGATACCTTTTACAGGGGGCCGAGCACGCACTGCGTCGCAGAGTCTGGCTAACTTAGGGAGGCTTGTATATAACGCTTGTGGATTTTCGTGCCAGTTGGTGATCAACTGCTGGCGTGCCTTCCCCTATCCTTGGGTGTGGCATTGGCTATGCCCATTTTAACTCACCGGGTAATTGGGCTGGAAAAGTGTTAACTTTGCGGTTAACCGATGGCACTGATCATGCTTGTGAAATCGTTGACTTGCCATTTTTTGACCCTGATAAAAACATAGTGCGTGGCATAGATCGCACCCTACCGGAGTAAATCAGACCTATGAAAAATCTAACGAAATTCTATATTGATGGTGCTTGGGTGGAACCCCATTCAACTGACAGGTTAAAGGTGTTAAACCCAGCGACAGAGGGCCAAGTAGGTTCAGTTGCCATGGGTGATGCAATAGATGTAAATCGTGCAGTTGCGGCGGCGAGCAAAGCCTTCGAAAGTTTTTCCCAAACTAGCAAAGCAGAACGCTTAGCTTTGTTACATCGCCTCAAAGAAGTGACTGAGGCGCGTTTTGAAGACCTTGCTCAGGCCATGTCTCTGGAAATGGGGGCGCCTATTTCTATGGCTCGTGAGGCCCATGCCGATGCTGCAGTGGGTCACCTACAAGGTTTTATTGACGCCTTAGAAACACTTGAAGAGCGCCTGATCCTAGACAATGAAGATGTGCTATTACGTGAACCCATTGGTGTCTGTGGTTTAATAACACCGTGGAACTGGCCCATGAATCAAATCGTGTTAAAGGTTGTGCCAGCAATAGCTGTTGGCGCTACTTGCGTTTTAAAGCCGTCGGAGCACACCCCAATTTCAGCGATGATTTATGCTGAGATCATTCATGAAGCAGGTTACCCTGCTGGGGTATTTAACCTCGTCCATGGTGATGGTCCCACAGTTGGTGCAGCCATGTCTCGCCATCCGGATGTGCAAATGATGTCCTTTACTGGCTCAACTCGTGCCGGTATTGCCGTCACCCACGATGCGGCAGACACTATTAAACGGGTAACCTTAGAGCTGGGCGGAAAATCACCCAACCTCGTTTTTGCCGATTGCGATTTAGTACAACGAGTGACCGCTTCTGTGGAGGAGTGTATGTACAATACAGGACAGTCTTGTGATGCACCCACTCGATTGCTAGTCGAACGTAGTTGTTATGATGAGGTATTACAGATTGCCAAGGGCGCTGCAGAAGCGACCCTTGTGGGTAACCCAAGCGAAGAAGGCGAACATATTGGGCCTTTGTTTGACAAAATTCAGTTTGACCGAGTTCAGGCTATGATTGAGGTTGGCATCAGCGAAGGTGCCACGCTTTTAGCAGGCGGTTTAGGTCGGCCTAAAGGTTTAGATGTGGGCTGGTATGTTAAGCCCACCATTTTTGTCAATGTGTCCAATAACATGCGTATCGCGCAAGAAGAAATTTTTGGCCCCGTACTAGTGATTATTCCATTTGAGACTGAAGACGAAGCGATAGCCATTGCTAATAATACGCCCTACGGATTAGCCTCTTATATGCAAACTGGTAGTACAGATCGAGCCGCACGTGTGGCTTCCAAACTACGCGCAGGGTCAGTGCATATTAATGGCGCTGGAATCAATTATGGCACTCCTTTTGGGGGCTATAAGCAATCAGGCAATGGCCGTGAAGGTGGTATGATGGGACTTGAAGATTACCTCGAAACCAAGACCCTACATGGTCTAACCTAGGGTAGTTGATAAGGACTAGGACTTGATGTTGATTGGTCTATTATTGAGGCCACAGCTAGTGCATGTGTAGAATTTTAACCCGTGAGACAGTGAGCTACTTTTTATTCTTTTAGCGGTACAGAAAATGAACTAGTTTTAAATTAGATGGCGCCATATAGTGTGGTTTAGGGTTAAAAATTAGTACTAATTGGGTTGATCATTGCTGATCGCCTGAAACTTTATATAACGGATGCTGGATTAAAAAATGATTGTTAAACTTACACAAGATCTTGCTCGTGGCTTCGTACCATGGAAAGAAATGTTTTTTGAAAATGAGTCTGAGTTAAATGCCCTAGGCGCTAAGTTAATCTTTGCAGGTTCTGAAAAGGACGATGACAACAAGATGATAGTATTAATAGACTTTGATTCACCTGAAGCCATGAAGGCTTTTGGAGGCCATGAGGGTTTAAAGGCAAAGCGAGCTGCCGCAGGTGCTTTACTAGAAACCACCACCATCACCATTATGAGTGACGAAGCCTTTACCCGAAGTTAAATTAACCATACGTGCCAATCGGTGCAAAAAACGAAGAGTGCTAAAATGAAAACCATCATGAATGTTGAATTGTCCCTAGGTTATGCGCACTGGAAGAAACTGATGCTTGAAAATGAAAGCTTCAGACAAGAAAACCAAATGAATCTTCTTGCCTACGGGCATGAGGAAGGTAATGAAAATAAAGTGTGGGTGGTCATGGACGTCCCATCCATGGAGCATATGGTTGGGGTTATGAATAAACCTGAAATGATTAAGATAAGACAAGAAGCAGGCGCAATTTTAGCCAGCCAACAAATGATTAAGCTGGTTGAGTAATCATTGTGACACAAAAATCAAGAGCTTCAATTGCCTGGCAATGTAGGACGACTTGGTTTTCAAAATGAATGAAGAATCAAATGCGCTTGACTGGCAGCATGGCCCTAAACACGATGTTTAAGCTTATCGCTAGTGGCCCACGGCCACTGGCCACTGGGCGCAAATATTTTAATAATAAAAGGAAATATTATGAGTTTATCTTTAATCTTTAGACTGCAGGCGGCTTTTGCTGGCATGTGGGCTTTACAGTTAGTTTTCATTCCCGAAATGGTTTTTACTCAGTATAACTGGACTCCCTCTTTTGAGTTGGTTGCGCTGGCTCAAGCCTGCGGCACAGCCATGGCAGGTTTGGCTATTATCAACTATGGTTTACCTAAATGGACTAATGCAGATCAGCTTAAAACAGCTGCAAAATCTGCTGCGTTGATTGCGGGTCTATTTAGTATCTTGCAGTTGTATCAAATCCTTGGTTCTGGAGCTGCCCCCGGTGCGGCAATGGATTGGATAAGTACGGTCATCACTATTGGCTTTGTGGCCTTATTTTTCATCAAGTCTAATCAGTCAGCCTAGTATGCTTACTCTTTAAAGGAGGTCGTTGTTGATCTTCTTTAAAGAGCCATAGAGATGGGCACCCGTATGGCTAGTGTTGAGTGGTACTTACGTCATTTGACGCCACACTTGTGCACAGATATGCTCACAGGTAGAGGATATAAGATAACTAGAGCATGCAGACGTTATTAAAGAAAGCGGCTATTGAAGAAGGCTGCGATTAAATGTTGATTTTTAAGTAGGCGTAATCTTGAACCAAGGTCAAAAAATAAAGGCACACTATTCAACTTGTACTCGGCGCAAATTTAGTCTGAACCTTGGCGTTATTTCTCTTGCTTTGGCTATTACAGGAGGAAAAATAATGGCCGGTGACACTTTGCAATCTAGTCAATTAACCCTTGAAGAAAGCCTTGAGATTGCGTTGAGGGCGATTGGGTCTGATTTAACCAAGGCGGTTGCTGATGATCTTGCAAAAGGTGTGATTGGTTTGCCCACTTTAAATGTCCATTTGCGTAATGCCAACATGACCGCTGCTGATGCAAAGCTCATCGCAAACGCTTTGGATAGAACACCCGTTTTGGAGCTGGCTAGGCTTGGTTCATTTAGCTTGAGTTACAATGCCATTGGTGACGAAGGGGCTAAAAATTTAGCTAACTCTTTGCCTGCTACTTTGACAGAACTTGGCTTGGTCGGATGTTCGATTGGCGATCGAGGGGGTAAGGCAATCTTAGATTGGGCAAAGCATGCTAATGGATTGCACATGATCTGCATTGAAGACAACAACATGTCAGACGAAATGCGCAAACAGTTTAGTAGTTTGATAGGCATGTCCGTATTTGTCTGACAAGGCCATTATATTTATTGGCTAACCAAATATGCACTCAGCAAATGACCATGGCTGAGCAACATAGTGCCTTATAGAGCCACCCATTATTTGATCACTTGCAATTAAAGGCGATTAATTTTGTTACGGATTATTTTTTGGAAACTGGGGTTTGAGTGGGCAATGCTACTCAGAATTATTAGACCCTGCAGTGATCAACGAGTGTATTATTTTGCTTTTGGCGCCAACCTTAGTCCCGACATATTGCGCCTTAGGCGCATTGGTGTTTATGAAACCTTCGACCATGTGCTAGAAGATACTGTATTAAATTTTAGTCAAAGAGGCTTTTATAAGAACCACGGCTTCGCCTCGGCCGATGCCTCAGTGGGTGACTGTGTCTATGGTAAAATGTACCTCATCAGACAGAGTGATGCCAAGCGCATGGACTATTTTGAAGGGGTGCCGTTTTTAAAAGCCCACGCAAAAATTGTGCAACAAGTTCAAGGTAAGCCGTTTTACTTTTACCGAAGTCAAATACCTTTAAATGGTCTCAAGCCCACGCAGCAATACCTAAATTATTTAACCCACGCCTATCGCAATATGGACATCGTTCCTAGCCAATACACAGAGGCCTTGTTAGCAACGAAGGTCCTTAAGACACTTGAGCCACAAGATCAAACTGGTGTATTTGTGCGCCACTTAAGTCGCTGGCCCAAAATTTTACATCCCTCACTAAAGCACTACGAAAAACATTGCCACCAGCTCGTGGAAGCACTCTGGAACCGTTCGCTTGTGGGCTGGATGATTAGGGTCTAAGCAGGGCTGGACTTGCGTGTGGGCAAATGTGAGGGGTCAACAATCGTTATAGTCACTGTTGAAGCACCTGATGGCCATTTTCTGGGCCTTAGTCACGTGGGCAGGTGACATTTTGCTGGCTATACTGTGTTGATATTGAGCACTAGGCTGGTCACCGTTATCAGCGGCTAAACTCCACCACATATAGGCTCGTAAGTAATCAGTAGTGACGCCTTCACCATTAACGTACATTACGCCAAGATAAGCTTGAGCATGAGCATAGCCCTGTCTAGCGGCTAAATTAAGCCACTCTATGGCTGTGTTATCATTCTCGGCGACACCTCGGCCAGTATCATACATAGCGCCCAAATTTGCCTGCGCAATAGCCTCTCCTTGCTCGGCAGCTAAAGTGTACCAATGCACAGCTGCTTGATGGTTTTGAACCACCCCCTTGCCCTGTTCATACATTAATGCCACATTAGATTGGGCTGATGCATTGCCTTGTTCGGCAAACAAAAGCCACTGGGCTAACGCGGTTTTAAAATCACCTGCTTGATAGGCTTCCAGTCCTTTATCTAGCGACGCCCCATGGGCCCACCCATGGCTGAAAAATAGGCCGCAGGTTAAGGCTAACACTTTCCGAGTGATGCCCATAGTTAACTCCTTTGACTCATCACTGTGTTAAAACTCCAATTAATTAATGCTTGATGCAAATCCACATTATGCTTGGTAATGAGGGAGCGCTGGGTGTGCGTTGATGTGCTTAACCTGTCAAAGATGGCCCTAAAAGTAGCTGTCTAGGGTGAGTTTGATGTAATCATCTTTGGCAAAAATTGCAGCTGGATCGCTGCTGTTTTCAGACGCAAATACTTGGGCTTCAAAGGAGAGCTTACGATCTTCTCCAAGTCGCTGGCTGCCGGCAATTGAAGCACTGGTGGTGTGAAAATCTAAGTCGTAAATCACACCAGCAAAGAGGCTGGTACTTTGGGTATTGTTGAGATCTAAGCGAGCCCCCACACCAAAGTCATTTTGCATGAAAGCATTGGCCCGAGTACCACGTTGGTCTTTGCCATATTCAAACAAGACCCCCAGGTCGGTAGCCGAGTCTTGAATACCATAGAACGTATATTCTGTGCCAAGTTGACTGGCCCAAAAATCCTCTATGGGGTTGGTTTGGTGAATTAATTCCCCTTTCCATAGCCAACTATCAACGGTCGCCTGCAGGTCTAATCCGATTTGTTCAATGGCTTGATAATGAGCGCTTAAAATAGTTTGTCCATTACTCGTAACGGCCGTGAGTAGGGGTGTTCGGTTAGTGCCTTTATACCAATGCACACCCATGTCATAGACGTCAAAAGAGTGAGCCCAACGCACTGCTAGGTCAGTGTGCTTGCTGTTGTTGCTAGCCTCATAGGTGGTAGCGGAAGCATCAACCACCGCGCCAGCTCTGAGTCTGCCATTAGTGCCTGCTGAAGTTTGCTCTCTAAAACCAGGCAAAACATAGACGTCAACAATACCCCAGTCTTTGACTAAGGACAGATTAATCATGGGCTGGCCTAGTTTATGTTCTTTATTTAATCCTTCAACGGCGTCTTTTTGGTTGATCACATCAACTAGATTTTGAAATTCAGTGACCCCCCAAAACACACTACTGATACCGGTTCTAAGTTCCCAATCATCGTTTAGGTGGACCCAGTTGAGCTCACGGATATCGGCATGGGTGCGCGCATTATCGCGCTGATCTTTTCGAAAGAAAGGCTTAAACGTTAAGCTGTCTTGTTGTCCATTCCAGTCCCAATAAAACTCTGGCTCAATGGCTAAGGAAAAATTAGTGCGATAATCTTGATTAGCAAACTGGCCTTCATGAACATATATTGTTGCCTCTGTGCTGACCTTGCCAGAGGCTTCAAAAAACACATCATCAGCCATAGCAGGTTGCATAAGCAACCCACCACTGATGGCTAAGTAGACCATTTTTTTCATTCTAGCGAGCTCGCTTTAGCGTGTTTTGGTTAAAGTCTGCGGCAGATAAGCCATTACCAAATTGGTATGAATCCCAGGTTAAATCAGTGCTTTTCTTCGATTGGTGATTCACCATCTTCATGGCATTAGGACGCCAGAACTTACCTTTGTATTGCTGATAATCCTCAGCGCTTAAGGTTTTTAGCAGACTGTTTTTGCGATCATAAAAAGCCGTTTTTAACATGCGATATTCAGCTTTATCAACCCACACAATGCGCTTTGTATAACCTGAGTTTTTATCAGTGGGGTATTGTTCAACCACAAAACAGATCCCAATTGAACAGGCCTCTTCTTTGATAAATTTATAGCTATATTTAGCAATTTCAAACGAAGATAAGTCTTCAAAAGAAAATTCAGACCCCATGAAAGGACCTGATTTATTACGTGAGGCAATGCGTTTAACACGCTTGAGCGCAGGCAGGTATAGCCATTGATCGTCCGCTCCATCCGTGTGTGAAAAACTTAGGAAGGCCGTGCCTTTAACATCTTTTGGACGGTCAAAAATACTTAAACTTTTGTCACCATCATCAGCCACTTCTAAAACTTTCATTCTAATTTCGCGGACGCTTTCTTGACCATTTTTGTTGCGCAGCACCATGTTCATAGAGGCGGTCATATCGATCCAACCTTCGTCACGAAGTTTAATTTGTTGGGCGATGGCTAAGCCTTTATCTTCCGCAGCGTCTGCAAAAGTGAAGCCAGAAATTGAAGCTATTACGACACCTGCAATAAGTGCACTGGTTAGGTGTTTAATCATCATGTTGCATTTCCATTCACAAGGTTTAAAGTTTCGTCCCCAGCACTTGACTGAGACGTTTTTGACTCTGTTTTCGCATCTTTTTTTGACTCTTTTTTACCATCTAATAGCATGAGTAATGGCGGTAAGAATAAGAAATCTACAATCAACGCAACCGCAATTGTCACAGCAGTTAATAGGCCCATATCACCGTTCAGTTTAAAGCTTGATTGTGCCAACACCATGAAACCTGCAACCAACACTAAGGTGGTTATCCAAAGCGCTCGCCCAACACTGCTGAAGGCATATTTTACGGCTTCTTCTGAGTTTTTACCGTAAGCGTCTCTTGCATGCTTATATTTTGATAAAAAATGCACAGTATCATCCACCACGATACCTAACGTCATGCCAGTAACAACAGAAAGGGCTAAACCGATCTGACCATCAATAAAGTACCAAAGACCAAAACCTACTGAGGCTGGGATAAGATTGGGTAACAAGCTAATGATGCCATAGCGCACAGAACGTAATGCAAAGGCTAATAATAATGAGATCAACAATAATGCCACCGTGGTGCCAAATAACATACTGTAAATGTTACGTTGGCCAATATGAGCAAACATTAGAGTCGGACTAGAGATAGAAATCTGGTATGCCGGAGCATTTTTAGCAAACCACTCATACATGCTTTGCTCTATGTTAATTTGTTCCATAGAGGAAAGGTTTTTGAATGTACCAATGACTCTGGTAGAGGATTTATCAACGTTTAGTTGATTATTCAAATCTAAACCATAGGGCAAAGACATTTCGTACAAGAGTAAATACTGAGCAGACAATTCACGCTCTTCAGGTAATTTATAAAACGCTGGGTCATCGCCATGCATGTTTTTATTTAGGCGTTTAAGTACGTCAGAGATGCTATTCACGTGATCAGTGTACGACTGCAGACGCAACCACTCACTAAAGTCACCCACTGTTTTCAAAAATGCAGGGTCATTAATGCCACTGCTTTCCCTGCTATTGATGGACACTTCTATGGATGATAAGCCAGACAGATTGTCTTCCATAAAATCAGTGGCGGCCCTGAATGGCACCGTTTCATCAAAGTATTCTACAAAATTATCATCCAACTTATTTTGTGGAAGAAAACTAGCTATGGCGACGATAACCAATATGCTGGCTGGCAATAATATCTTGCGCTTGGCAACCACTAAATCGGAAAACCTTTCCATTAAACCATAGTGACTTTTAGGTGATACCTTGCTCGCCTTGACGGGCAACATCATCAATAATGCAGGAAATACAGTGATGGAGAAGACAAAGGCCAGCATAACGCCAATCGCCACCATATTACCTAAGTCGCGAAATGGAGGCGAGTCTGAAAAGTTCATGCTCATGAAACCAATCGCAGTGGTGACACTGGTGAGTAGTATAGGTTTAAAGTTAACCCTTAAGCTTTCTAGCAGGGCCTCTCTTTTAGCTTTGCCTTGGCGCATTTCAAAGTAATAACTGGTAAGGATATGTATGCAATCAGCGACCGCTAAAGTCATGATCATAATAGGGGCACTGGAAGACGGTGCCGTTATGAAAAAACCAAGCCACCCCACTGCGCCCATGGTGGTTATAATACTAAAGATGATGACGATTAAAGTGGCTAAAGTACCTGTAAAACTGCGTAGCAATAACAACATCGTGAGTAACACAATGCCGAACATGATAGGAACTAAAGTGCCACTATCTGACATGGTGGTTTCTGAGAAGGTATCGTTCATTACCACCATGCCAGTAAGCTGAATGTCGATGTTAGGAAACTTTTCTTCAAACTCTCCTTTAATGTCACGTACTTTAGCTGACACCTCTGGAATCTCTCCTATTGGATCAATACCAGGAAGTTGGTTGGTGATGTTAACGATGGATACATGCCCTGTTGCGGATACTATTTTATTTAACAGTAAAGGGTCAGTAGTAGCGATTTCTTTTAATCTAACCATGTCAGATGCGAGCAAGACATCCGGGTCTAATACTAAGTCCTCGACTATTAAGTCATCCGCTTCCGCAGTGGTGTGTTGAAAGTTTGAAATTGAGTCAACACGCGTTGAATAAGGCACTTGCCATGACTCATTCGTTAGCCAGTAGACCGCAGCAAGGTTGTCTTTAGTGAAAATATCACCATTTTTTGGCGCTAGAATAAACGCCACATTTTCACTTTTGGCATAAATTTCTTGTATCGACTTAAAGGCTGTGAGTTCAGGGTTTTGTTCACTGAAAAAAACTTTATAATCACCTTTGAACACTAGGTTTTGGGCACCAAAGCCCGTAGCAAAAACCAGTAACAAAGAGATTAGCAGTGTAATCCATGGCTTATTAAGTGCGAAGTTATAAATACGTTCTCTCATGTGTTCCTCAAGTTAATTGGATCATCACTATTTAAGTATAGCAAACACCCTTGATGCCCAGCGCTAGAGTGCTAGAGTGCTAGAGTGGCGTTTAGTTTGAATGATATGGTTTTATACGGTAATTTTTAGTTAAAGCTTTAGATCAAATTAGGCGCCATTGTACGGCAACAAATTAAAAACTACAAAGTAAAATACTAACAGGTATTAAAAAATACAGAATCAACTCAATGGGAACATGCTAGTGATATAAGCACAGGCTTTTTCGGCTTTGTAAGTGAATATTTTTAACACTTCATCGGACGCCATATTGACCCTTTCCAAGAGCAAAGTTATACCAAAGTAATGACACATTAGTGCCAAATTAACGACAAAAAAAGATAGGTTTTATAAGCAACCTAAATCAGCCTTAGCTTGTTTCAAAAGTAAGGATGCTTAGAGCTTGTCACCCCAAACACCGTGGAATTCATAAGCAACAGCCTGCTTGTCACCTACAACCCAAGCGTCATGGCCAGGTTCAATAGCGTAAGCGTCACCTGCAGTATAAGTTGCTTCTGTGCCATCGTCATGGCGACAGGTAATGGTCCCTTCCACAATAACGCCTAGGTGCTTAGCCTCACAACTTTGGGTTCCAACGACAGGTTGTATGTCTTTAGACCATACCCAACCTGGTTGAACCACAAGTTTCATGATCTTTTGACCCGCAATATTTACAGTTTCAACACAGGCATTATTGGGCGTGCTCACGTCTGAGTCTGTGGCAAAATTCTTAATTTCTATGGAAGACATTATGGATCCTCATTTAAGGTTGATAGCGTGTTTAAATTGCTCACTTTAGTAAAATAATTAGAACTAATACTGAGTCTAATGCTTCGAGTATAGTTCTCAGCTACATTTATAACTAGTCCATTTTATGTACTATTTTTTAACCATCTGACGAGTTACTCGTTTTAAACTAATGTTGGCATATCAACCTTTTGCCAAACGATCAGTCGATTATTAGCAGGCATGGAGTTATCTTCACGTAACACTAACCCAGCGTCCAATGCCAATTGATTAATGTCATGAAATTCTCTAATACCCTGATGGGCATGCTGCTGTCGAAGTCTGTAGTCAAACGCAATATTAGACGGGGCGTCCAACACACCCAAATATTTCATGGGCCCATAGAGACAAAATACACCACCCGATACAAGTCGCTCACCGATACCTGTAAACATGGCAGTGACTGCATTCCAAGGCATAATATGGGCCGTGTTAGCTGTATAAATGGCATCATAATGGTCACTTGGCCACGCATCACGAAGCACATCTAAGGTGAGAGGGGCCAATAAATTAGCGACTGGATCATCGTTAATCCACTGATTGATACCCACATGATTTTGCACTTTGTCACTCATCTGCCAACTAAGATGTGTTAGCTGGCGCGCAAAAAAAACCCCATGCTGCCCAGTGCCACTGCCAATCTCTAGGGCTTTGAACTTGCTAGCAAACACGCGCTGCAATATGTCACCAATAACACCCTGATTATTAGCGCAAGCTTGTGAAAACGGTTTGTCCATCAAGGTGATCATCTCCTGAGTTAAACAGACTTATAGGCCACCTTCTTAGGCAAGCCATTGTTTGGGTGTTTGGAGGCCCTTGTTATCTGGGCTGTTAACTCTTGGTGGCATAAGCAAAGCCATTGATATTATCTAGCTTCTGGCTCATTCACCGCAAATCTTGAGGCAATAATGCATGAGGAATATTCTGGAAGCAGACGGGGCGCAAGAAACGACGGATAGAGAGTGTGCCTACCGATGTGGCGCCGAAGTTAGTAGTGGCTGGATAAGGACCACCATGCACCATGGTGTCGCTCACTTCAACCCCCGTGGGGAAGCTATTGGCTAACACACGTCCAGCCTTGCGCTCAAGAATGGGCATGAAACCTGTTGCTGCTTCCGTGTCTTCTTCGTCGATATGCAAAGTACAGGTGAGCTGACCCGGAAGACTCAGAGCCACTGCTCTCATTTCCTCCAGGTTCTGGGCTGTGACAATGATACCCAGTGGACCGAACACCTCTTCCATTAAGGCTGCATTTGACAGCCAATTTTGGGCCGTTGTTCTATATAAAAAAGGTGAAGCCTTGCGCTCTTCATAGGTTGAACTCATCACTTGTTGCACACCTGAGGTTTCAGCCATGCGTTCTTGTCCAGCTCGGTAAGCAGTTGCAATGCCATCAGTCAGCATAGTTTGAGCTGGGGTCTTGGTCAAAGCGTCATTAGCAGTTTGACTAAACTGCTCAGCATCACCACCCTCAAGCACAACCACAACACCGGGGTTGGTACAAAATTGGCCAGCCCCCATGGTGAGTGAACCTGCCCATCCCTCGGCGATGCTTGATCCTCGATTAGCCATGGCACCATCAAAAATGAACATGGGGTTAATGGAGCCCAGTTCGCCAAAGAATGGGATAGGCTCTGGTCTAGCGGCACAGAGATCAAATAGGGCACGCCCACCTACGTGAGAGCCAGTAAAGCCAACCGCTTTAACCAATGGATGCTTGACTAATTGGGCACCTACCTCACGGCTATCCCCTCCTTGGATTAAGCTAAATACACCCACATGAATGTTACATTTTGAGATGGCAGCAAGCACCGCCTCAGCTACAATTTCACTGGTGCCCGGATGGGCCCCATGGGCTTTCACGACCACTGGGCAACCTGCGGCAAGAGCTGCTGCCGTGTCGCCACCCGCCGTCGAAAAAGCAAGTGGAAAGTTAGATGCTCCAAATACAGCCACTGGCCCAATGGGTCTTTGAATCATATTTAGCTCAGTACGAGGCATGGGTTGACGATCAGGCAAGGCTACATCATGGCGGCGGTCAAGATAGTCACTTTGAAGAATATGATCGGCAAACAAGCGCAATTGACCCGTTGTCCGGCCACGCTCACCATTGAGGCGCGCTTCGGGTAAACCTGTTTCTGCGCAGCCAATCTGCGTAATGATTGTTGCTCTTGCTTCAATCTCATCAGCAATGGTGTTTAAAAATATGGCACGTTTTTCACAACTAACATACCCATAACTCCAAAAAGCGTCTTCTGCGGCTTGCACAGCTGCATTAATTTCCTCCACACCAGCAACGAAGAATTGAAACGATGGCCCTGTGGCAGGTGATGATATAGAGGTATTTCTACCTGCCACCCATTGGCCCGAAATTAGGTGTTGTCCATGCGGTTTAAAGGTCATCATGAGTTTATATTTCTCTGCGCAAGCAATTTGCTGTTGGGTTTTGGATTCCTTATATTGTATCCAAAATTATAGGTTATACAACTGCCTAGAGCGCCCTTAGTGACGCCCTATTCATCATCGCTGCCATGGCTATCATGTTTATCTGCCTTTGATGCGCTGATTGACTAAAGCAGCACCCTCAGCTAACGACTTAAGCTTGGCAAAGGCAATTTCTGGATCGACCGCTCCAAAACCAGCGAATGTGCCAAAGCCACAGTCAGAACCCGCAATGACCCTGTCATGCCCTACAATATCAACAAATTTTTGAATGCGCTCAGCCACTAATTCAGGATGTTCAACAAAATTAGTGGTGGTGTCCACCACCCCAGGCACAAGTATTTTGTGGTCTGGTATTTCATTTTTACGATCCCTGAAAACAGTCCATTCGTGGGCATGTCTAGGGTTTGACGTTTCAAATAGGGTATATTGGGCCTTGGCCTTCATCAAAGTTCCAAACACCTTATTCATATCAATATCACAACAATGAGGGCCTTCGTAATTACCCCAACAAATATGAATCCTCACTTTTTCTGCAGGCACATTTTTGAGGGCATGATTAAGTGCTTCCACGTGGGCTTCAGCAATTTTAATAAACTCAGCGTCTGATAAGTGATTAAATAACATGTGCCTTGAAAGGGCCAGATCAGGACAATCTAGCTGCAAGTCGAGTCCTGATGCCACAATCATTTCATACTCATCACGCATTGCATCTGCTAGCGCCGCTAAATAAGCATCTCTGGTTGGGTAATAGTCATTTTGTAAAAATAAAGAGATGACCCCTGGTGAGGCCGCATTCATAAAGCCTCTATCAACACCATGGACAGCCATTGCTGCTTTTAGGTTAGAGATGTCTTTTTGCAGCTCTCCCTGACCTTTTGACTTGACCTCACTGGTGCACATGGGCCTGGCGTATTGCGGTGTGCCACCATCATCAGCCAGTCTTTTAAGGTAGCCTGGAAACAATTTCAAATCTTCAGGAGGGTTGCGAGGGCTGTCACCTGAAAAACCTGTATACCTATCTTTTACATAGGTGGCGTAGGATATTTTTGATGTTTCACCGTCGCTGACAATGTCAATTCCAGCAAGCTTTTGCTTGTGTACAGTGTCAGCCACACTGCTTTTCATGCACTCATCAAATTGAGTTTCGTCATAAGGCTGTTCATTTTCTCTTGCAAATATATAGTCAACAACTGCTTGAGATCTTGGTAATGAGCCCACATGGCTCGTTAATATTTTACTCATTTATCACTCCTTGACGAGGTGTTTTAAAAGCGGCCATGCATATGATTTTTAGTAGACTCGCTGGGTTGTTTGAAGGTTACTAAGAAACTTTTTTATCACTTCTATTTTCTGCAATCAAGGCCAGCAATTCATTTTTGGCCCGTAAAATATGTTTAGTCAAAAGCTCACAGGCTTGATGCACTTCTTGTTGTTGCGCCAAGATCAAAAGTTGGTGGTGCTCATCCTTGACCAGTTCCAATTGATGCATGACCGTTAAATGCATGCGTACATAGCGATCGGCCCTTATACTAATTTTTTTCAACAACTCATCAGTAAACTTACAATCTGCTGCTGCGTATAATGAACAATGGTATTCAGCGTTAAGGTCGCCCCATTTGGCAACGTCATTGGCCTCATATGAAGCATCCATCTCGTTGACCAATTTATCACTAAGTGCGAAATGATCTGCCGTCATTTTAGGTATGGCTCGACGAAATAGATCAACTTCAATTAATCGCCTCAGGTCAAAAATCTCACCAATTTCATCTAATGAGTGTTTGATTACCGTCGCGCCTTTGTTGTTTGTTAGTTGCACTAACCCTTCGGCATCTAGTCTTTTTAAAGCTTCGCGCACTGGCATCCGCGACACGTGATATTCCTCTGCCAAAGCTTCTTGTCTGATGGCGTCCCCTTCAGATAATTCTCCATTAAGAATGCGCTCACGAATGTCGTCAGAAATCATATCAGGCAGGCTTTTTCTTAATATGGCGCGTTTATTTGTCATTACTTAAGTTTTTCATAGGCTAAGATTTTTGTCTTGTTTGTTGCAGATATATTTGCAATAGTTACTATTGTATCCAAAATCCATAATTTAAAACATAGAATAGTCACATCCGTTATGAGTGCATTCATTAAACTTACGCTTCAAGAAGTCCATTCACTCAGTATTGAGGTATTAAGCCATGCAGGCTTTGGCCAGGCACATGCCCTAGCGATTGCTAAGATGCTGTATACCTGTCAGTTAGACGATTGTCAGTCCCATGGACTATTTCGTTTATTTATGTGCATCGAGACCATAAAAGCTGGAAAAATAGAGCCTCATATTTTGCCCACGGTGAGCACAACTGATGCGTCAATTATACACGCTGATGCACAAGGGGGCATGTCTTTACTCGCTATCGATAGTGCTATGCCAAAACTTATTGAAAAGACCCGTAAACACGGCATTGCCGCACTAGTGGTCAATCGCTGTTTTCACTTCTCGGCTTTATGGCCCGAAGTGGAGCGGCTTTCCAAGGCCGGTTTAGCGGCTATGGCCATGGTTCCAAGTCATGCTTGGGTTGCTCCTGCGGGTGGTATACGCGGTAGCTTAGGAACTAACCCTCTAGCCTTTAGCTGGCCTCGATTAGGACAAGATCCATTCACCTTCGATTTTGCCACCAGTGGGTTTGCCCGCGGTGAGATTGAACTCTATAAGCGTGCTGGCAAGTCTTTACCTGAAGGAGTGGCGATTGATAAACACGGCCAGTCAACCACTGATGCTCAAGCAGCCCTTGATGGGGCGATGTTAACCTTTGGTGGTTATAAAGGTTCTGCTCTTTCAATTATGATAGAACTGCTCGCAGGGCCCTTAATTGATGATATGACCAGTTTAGAAAGCATGGCGTTTGCTGCAGGTACAGGGGGGGCTCCCCATCATGGAGAGATTATCCTCGCCTTTGACCCTAACCTATTCAGTGGTGGCAAAGTGGTCGACAATGATCAGCGGGCTGAACGCCTGTTTGCAGATATCGTTGATCAAGGCGCGCGCCTGCCCTCTCAGCGCCGCTATGCAGCGCGGGCCCGCAACTTAGAGAGAGGTTATGTTGAAATTCCACAACAACTGCATGAAGATATACTCAAACTAACAGTCTCCTAAGCTAGCTTTAACCCTCAAATCGAGACCCCTTTAAACACCCCAAGTATCCGTCAGCTTATAGCCCTCTGGCCAAGGGTCAGTGGGGTCAAGCATATGCTGGTGAATGCCAGTGATCCATCCACGGCCACTAATTTCGGGCACAATTGCGGGGTGATGACCCACTTCAGCTGTGGCGATGATTTTTCCCGTAAAGGTCGACCCTATAATTGACGTGGCTTCAAATTCATCGCCTACATGCATATCACCTTTAGCGGCCATCACCGCCATACGGGCAGAAACCGCAGTTCCTGTTGGCGAACGGTCTACTTTTCCCGGCTGGATCACCACCGCAGATGTGCCCCGCAAACCCTTATCTGTTTTTTCTAATGGGCCACAGAAAGCACAAAAGGAAATATGTTTCCAATCTGGGTTGTCTGGATGATTAAAACCCAGTTGCTCATTCGCAGCCTTGGTGATGAGCACCCCAAGTTGCGCAATTTTTCGGGCCTCAGAAGCTATAATTTTAAACCCCAACGCAGCCGCGTCAACGATAACAAAGCTATCGCCACCATAAGCTGTGTCAACCATGATACGCCCCAGCTCAGGCACTTCTAGGGGCACTCCAATTTGATCAGCAAAGCTGGGTAGGTTGCGTACAAATATGCGTTCAGCTTTTCCATCTTTGCATAGGGCCCGCACGTGCACGAGACCACCAGGGGCCTCCAGCACCATTTCAGTCACTGGTTCCTGCATGGGAATAATGCCACCGTCGAGGAGAACTGTAGCCACACAGATAGAGTTTGAGCCAGACATTGGCGGTGTATGCTCGGGTTCCATAATGATGAAGGCCGCGTGCGCTTTTGGATTTTTGGGTGGTACTAACAAATTAACATGACGAAACACCCCGCCCCGAGGCTCGTTAAGTACAAAGTTACGTAAGCTCTGATTTTGAGCAATAAAAGTGCGCTGCTGCCAGAGGCTGTCTCCCGGAGGTGGGCTTACACCACCCACAATAACATCACCTACTTCCCCTTCAGCATGGGCTGAAATCACATGAATTGTTTTATTACTTTGCATAGTTTTTCCTCAGGAGTAGCTTGCAACGGGTGCCCCTAGGGCATCATAAATGGGGGTTACACCCAGCCCTGGTCTATCTGCCGCGGTCATGCGTCCATTCACTCGCTGTGGCGCGCCTTCAGCAATATCAACGGTGCCATAACTGTTAAAGTCGGTTGCCGAAAACGTAAACTCTGAAGGCGTCGAACGGGCTAAATGAGCAATCGCAGCTGTGGTGATATCACCACCCCAAGTGTCTTCAATGGTCATAGGAATACCATGTTGGACACACAAATCACGCATGAGTTTAGCTTTGGTCAAACCACCCACCTTGGAGATTTTTAGGTTAATCACATCCATCGCATCTTCGGCAATACCGCGCACCAAAGTGTTGGGCGTATCAATGACTTCGTCCATAATAAAAGGCAATGTAGTGCGCCGTCGAATGGATACACATTCTTCATAGGTTAAGCAGGGTTGCTCCACGTAGACATCAAGTGATGCAATAGCGCCCACTACTCGCGCAGCCTCATGACGAGTCCAGCCGGTATTGGCATCCGCCACTAAAATATCAGTGGGCTTAAGCACTGAACGTGTGGCATGAATACGCTCAATATCCTCATTGGCATCGCCCCCCACCTTAAGCTGAAACTTGGTGTACCCCTGGGCCGCATAGAGTTCAATTTTTTTAGCCATGCGTTCTGGAGCTTCTTGGCTAATCGCCCGATACAAAACAACATCGTCTTGTGCAGCGCCACCTAGCAGAGTGAAAACGGGTAAACCTGTGGCCTTCCCTAATAGATCCCAGCAAGCAATGTCTATGGGTGCTTTTGCATAGGGATGACCTCGCAAGGCTGCATCCATCAGCCGATTGATATGGCCGATGTTTAACGGGTCCTGGCCAATCAAATGCGGCACTAACTCAGCCAACCCAGCACGAACACCAAGGGCAAATGAAGGCAGGTAGGCAGAGCCCAGAGGGCAGCATTCAGCAACGCCAATTAAACCATCATCGGTGATAATTTCCACCACAGTGCTGTCAAACACTTCAACAAAATTACCATTTGACCAACTGTATCGTCCCTCTTTGAGGGGTAGGTCCACTTGGTAGACATTTATTTTAGAAATTTTCATAATCAATCCTCAAAATCTGTTAGGTGAAAAAGCATCTATTGAAATGGCTGTTTCAGTTCCGTTTGCAAGTGCAGTCACCAGTTCTGCTGTGCCTGCAGCTTGCGTTAAACCCAAGTGCCCATGCCCAAAGGCATAAAATACATTAGGGGCTTTAGAGGCCGACCCAATAACAGGCAGGCTATCTGGCATAGAAGGACGAAACCCCATCCATTGTTCACCATTTTGTGTGTTTAAGGTGGGTAAAAACTGGGCGGCTTTATCCAGCAACATTTGTGCGCGTGCATAATTTGGAGCTAGGTTCAGTCCTCCTAATTCGACTGCACCACCCACCCGAATACCACCGGCAATTTTGGTGACAACAAAGCCATGTGCACCAAACGTTAGATGGGTCTTTAGATCAAATGCGCCCGCTGGAAGGGTGGTGTTGTATCCACGTTCTGTTTCTAAGGGAATATGATCACCCAAGGTTTTGGTTAGCTTGTGTGACCAAGCCCCACTCGCCACAACCACCTGTTTTGCCCGTAACTCTCCGTCTTGAGTCGCCAAGCTAACATAATCTGGATGCTCAAAGATGGCTTCAATATTGGCTAACTTAAGGGCCCCACCTGAGGCCATAAAGTGATCCGCAATGTGATGTGCCCATTGCTCTGGATCACAGGTATTAAGCCACTTGGGGGTATACCCCGCATGGGTAAAACGCGCATCAAGACCCGGTTGAATTTCAGCAATCGAAGCGGCGCAGTGCAATAATTGAAAATCAATACCGTGCTCACTCCGAGTTTTCCAGACGGCTTGGCTCGCATTAAACTGCTTAAGCCCTTCATATAATTGGAGCTGACCTTCACGCTGCATGAATCGCTCTCCATTAACTAAGGTGACTTGCCGCTCAAGAGCCTCTTGTGAAAAAGTCATCAATTGCGCTTGAGTTTGCAGTGATGCTTCATAACGATCAGTCCAACTGGCACGCCAAAAACGCATCATCCAAGGTAAAATAGTTAAGGCGTAGGCTGGGGGAATAGACAGTGGTCCTAAAGGATCTAGCAACCATTTTGGCGCTTGACGCATGATTCCAGGAGTTGCCAAAGGCACTATGTCGGCAAAGGCAAAGGCCCCCGCATTACTTTTCGAGGCTTCTAAGGCAACCCCCTTTCGATCAATAAGCGTCACTGTGCGGCCAGTTTGTTGCAGTGCTTTAGCAATACTAATGCCCACAATACCGGCACCGATGACAATAATATCGTACGGTTTATTCATAGACTTGGTTACACAACTATCTTGTTAAAAAGCACCCATTTTGACCCACCCGCAACTCAGTTATGGTTTACATACATTGAGCGATGATGCCACCTTGCTTAGACCAATCTGCAAACCAAGTTTGAAATAATGTGTATTGCTGTTCGCAATATTTTCGTTGGGCTTCACTGAGTTCGTCCGTTTCATTAAAATGCAGGCGATACGCTTCTTCCCCATTTAAAACAAGCAGGTGTTTATAGTATAAAACGAGCTCAGCTTCTTCATCAAAACTGGAAAGCACAGAAAAGGCCTCTTCGAGTTCTAAGGCACGACAGCGCGCTTCAGCATGACCTGCTGCTGCCAGTTTGGAAAGGCTCGTTAACAGCAAGGCTTCTTTGGGAAGGGCTGTGCCAATGCCCGTAATAGAACCTGTAGCGCCACAGTTAACATAGCCATGATAGACCTCAGTATCAACGCCCACCATTAAGGTCACCTGGTCATCCTGAGACGTAATATATTCGGCCGCATAACGGATATCATCTTTACCACCAAATTCCTTAAATCCCACCAAGTTAGGATGTTCTGCACGCAGAGCAAAGAATAGGTCGGCGCGCGTAGAAAAGCCATAAAAGGGGCTATTGTAAATAATGGCTGGAATATTAGGAGCGGCACTTAAAATGCCTTTGAAGTGATTTTTTTGAGCTGTAGCCGAGGGACCACGGGACAAGACACGCGGAATGACCATGAGGCCAACAGCCCCTACTTTTTGAGCATGCGCCGCGTGCGCTGCTGCAGACTTACTGTTAATTGCACCTGTGCCTACTACTACGGGCAAACCCGCGTTGACTAAATACTCCACACCTTCCATACGCTGGGCGTCAGTTAGCAAAGGCCAATCTCCCATGGAACCACAATAAACAACAGCAGACATACCCGCGGCAATCATTTCCTTGCCTTTTTTAACTAAGGCGGCAAAGTCTGGAGTTCGGTCTGCTTTACAGGGTGTCATTAGGGCTGGCATAGTGCCGGTGAATATATTTTTTGACATAGAAACCTCTTTAACGTTTTACTGCACGGGTGCATTGAATGGATAACAATAGCGGCATCAAGTGATTTAACTATTTTAACGTACTTTAGCTAAAAATTTGCGTGTGTGTTCAGACTGGGGGTCACCAAAAATTTGTGATGGTGAGCCAATTTCTTCCATAACCCCATCATGAAAAAAGGCCACACGATCAGATACGTCCCTTGCAAAACTCATCTCGTGGGTGACACAAATCATGGTCATGCCCTCCTCAGCAAGCAAACGCATGGTGTCGAGGACTTCACCCACCAACTCAGGATCAAGGGCAGAAGTTGCTTCATCGAACAGCATATAATCAGGCTCCATAGCCAGTGCACGAGCAATCGCTAGGCGCTGCTGCTGTCCTCCTGATAGCGCATTTGGGTAGGCATCTACTTTATCCAAAAGGCCCACATGCTCTAGCTGACTAAGGGCAATTTTCCTTGCTTCTGCCTTGGTTTTTCCTTTCACTATTTTAGGTGCTAAGGCCACATTTTCAACGGCAGTTAGGTGTGGAAAACTATTCCATTGTTGAAACACCATTCCCATCTTTTGACGCACCTGATTAAGGTTCGTTTGCTTCGCGTGCACATGGATGTCGTTGACAATAATATCGCCTTTTTGAATAGTCTCTAAGCCATTGATGCAATATAGAAGGGTAGATTTTCCAGAGCCCGATGACCCAATAACTGAAAGCACCTCACCTTTTTTAACTTCTAAGTTGATCCCTTTTAGGACATGTAGCGGACCAAAATACTTGTGTAAATCACGAATTTGAATCATTGTGCCCAACTTTTTTCAAGGTTCGCGGCATAACGCGAAATAGGATATGAAAGCGCGAAATAAAACGCACCGGCGACAATTAGAATCAAGAACGGTTCTTGAGTTCGAGTAATGAGAATCTGACTGGCTTTTAATAATTCCACATAACCCAGTACAGATACGAGGGCGCTGTCCTTCATCACACCAAGTGCAACCCCAACCCAGGCTGGAAAAACGGCTCGCCCACCAATCGGGAACACAATGTAACGCAGGTCTTGCCAATAAGAGATACCCAGACTTCTGGCGGCATTTCGAAGGGGCTTACCCACAGCTTCAATACCGCCTCGAGCTACGTTAGCCACTAATGCTGATGTGTAGATGGTTAAAATAACCACTCCAGAGCCAAAAGGATCTAAATTAAGGCCAACAATAGGCGCGAAGTTATAAAACAATACCAGTTGAATAATTAAGGGTACTGAACGAAAGACATCCAAAAGAGGTGCCAGAGTTAAGGTTGCAGCGAGCTTACCTTCATATAGGGCCCAGCCAAAAAAAATGCCCAGCACTGTTCCTAAAGAAATGGACAATAGCGAAATCCATAACGTACGCACCGCTGCTTGACCCAAAAACCAAAAGTCATTGATATTAAAGTCGCTAAAGAAACTCAAACTAGGTTCCATGTACCCTCCTTAATATCGAAATAGTCGCGCCGCCAAAATACGCGAAGCGACTAAAATTAGTTTAACGATAACGTAGTAAATTACCGCAGTGGCAGCAAAATATTCAAATATGCGAAACGTACGTGAGGCAAAGAACTGAGTTTCACCACTCAACTCACGAAAGCCCACTAACATGCCTAAAGATGACATCAATACACACCACACAATTTGATTAGTGATCGGGTGATAGACAATCCGAAACACCTGAGGAATGACAATTCTTGTGTACGCTTGCCAAGCAGTCATGCCTAGACTGCGTGCCGAGCGCATTTGGGTATCTGGAATCGCCAAAAAACCACCACGAAAATTCTCTGCCAAATAACCTGCACAGTTAAAACTCAATGCCGTTAATACAATTAGGTAGGGTGACAGGTGAAGACCGAATGCACCGAGGCCAAAGCCAAAAAAGAATAATTGAAAAAGGGCGGGCGTGTTGCGAGCGAGTTCGACCCATGAGGTTGCAAACCAGTATAAAGAGCCTTTCATGTGTAGGCGTATTAACGCCAAACAAAGACCAATAACAATGCCAATGAGCATGGCAAGAATCGCCACTTGAAGGGTCAACAGTGCTGCATCTATGAGGTCAGGAAGGGTTTTTAAAACGGGTCGCCAATGAAAGTTGTAATCAAACATATTTGGACCTTAAAGTTGCTGCCCCTTGAGGGGCAGCAAACGGGTTAAGAACATTATCAATTAATACATGACACCAGGAATACGTAATTCAGGCGCTTGACCACCTACATATTTATCCCACAGTTCTTGGTAGCGACCAGAGCGAACTTGATGAGTCACAAACAAGTTCAGGTAGTTTAACCAAGTCACATCTTCACGCTTACCGACCACTGATGTGTAGTCTGTGGTCCAAGGCATACGAGGACCTGCATCAATGTTGTCATATTTGTTGGTAATTGGTAACACCGCGGTATTGGTGGTAATACCAATATCAGCCTTACCCTGAGCTACAGCTAAAAATACTTCATTTTCAGATTGATAACCCTGATAGTTATCTTCCTCGCCCCACTCCTTGGCAATTTCTAACCATTCCTGTTCTGGCACGGTACCTACCGCAGCAGCAACACGTTTACCACGCATATCTTCAAAAGTCTTGATTCCACTGTTGGAATTAACCACACCTTGAGCATAGTAAATAGCATATGGGATGGTAAATCCAACTGTTCTAGCGCGAGCTAGACTGTCTGATGTGCCACCGAACACTACATCGGCCCTACCAGTCACGATCACTGGTAGACGCTCTGACCAAGTCAATGGCAGGATTACTGGATCCACTTCTAATGACAAAGCAAGATCGTTGCAATACTCAACATCAAAACCGGCTGGTTCATTATTAGCATCACGGTAGCCGATTGGTGGGAAATCTAACACAACACCGCAACGTAGTTCGCCACGATCAATCACATCATCTAATGTGTCGGCCATGGCAGGGGCTGTGTAAAGCGAAGTTAGTGCAATCATGGTGATTATTTTTTTTAACATTATTACTTCTCCTTGGTTTAAAGACCTTAACAATTGAGCAGCCCTTAAGATAATGGATATTGGATACACTGTCTACTGATTATTTTGTTAACTTAATCAGCCCATGACCTAAGATCTACAAGCCTGTGCCAGTTAACCAAAATCCCTTCATTAATGTGACTTAACTCATGTTACTCAACCCATAATGCTTGCTCGCTCCAAGTGTCGAATTTTATAACTGACCTCTGGAACTGTTGTTTTTGCTAACCCACCTTTGATGCTAAGCATACCCGCAGAGCCTAAAAGCGGACTGACTATATTCAGTATTCAGCGCTTAACTCACCATTATCTGCGCGTTGGTTGTGCTTTTTGACGTAAAGTGGTTAAATTTGGTCGCATTAAAATAACTGCAATCAATCCTATTAATCAGTATGATCGATTTTTATTTCTACCACATGCACAGGTAATCCCATGCTTATCGGTATTCCAAAAGAACCTTTGGCGGGCGAAACTCGAGTCGCTGCCACCCCAAAAACAGTCGAACTGTTAAAAAAACTCGGCTTCGATGTTTGCATCGAGTCCACTGCTGGACTTGCAGCAAACTTTGACGATGCTGCTTATGAAGCTGCTGGAGCATCTATTAACGCCAATACCAAAGAGGTCTACCAGAGCGATTTGGTGCTTAAGGTCAACCCCTTAATAGATCATCCTGGGCAAAAGTGTCATGAGCTCGAATTACTCAAAGAGGGAGGCCATTTAATTAGTTTTATGGCTCCAGCGCAAAACGAAGACCAACTCAAACAGCTTGCTGAGCGCAATATTACTGCCTTGGCGATGGAATCGGTGCCACGCATATCCCGCTCACAGTCGATGGATGCGTTAAGCTCCATGGCTAACATTGGTGGTTATCGAGCCGTTATTGAAGCAGCTCACCATTTTGGCCGATTCTTTACTGGGCAAATTACCGCTGCAGGCAAAGTGCCCCCCGCTAAAGTACTGATTATCGGCGCCGGTGTCGCTGGACTGGCGGCTCTAGGGGCTGCTGGAAGTTTGGGTGCGATTGTGCGCGCATTTGACACTCGTCCCGAAGTCAAAGAACAAATTAATTCTATGGGTGCTGAGTTTCTAGAAGTGGAAATGGAAGAAGAAAGTGGCTCTGGTGATGGTTATGCCAAGGTCATGAGTAAGGCCTTTATTGAAGCTGAGATGGCACTCTTTGCCGAACAAGCCAAAGAAGTTGATATTATTATCACCACAGCTATGATTCCTGGTAAACCATCACCTAAGCTGATTACATCGGCCATGGTGGCCAGTATGACTCCTGGCAGCGTGATCGTAGATTTAGCCGCTGGTGGCGGTGGTAATTGTGATCTGACCCAACCTGGAAAAGTGGTGACCACCGATAATGGTGTGACGGTCATCGGCTATACTGACATGCCAGCTCGTCTGCCCAGCCAAGCTTCTCAGTTATATGGCAATAACCTAGTCAACTTACTCAAACTCCTTTGTCCCGAGAAAGATGGTCAACTGGCGATCGACTTTGAAGACCCCATCATGCGCGGAGTGACAGTGACTAAAGACGGTGCAGTGACATGGCCTGCGCCTCCCATTCAGGTGGCCGCAGCGCCACCAAAGAAAGTTGACGATACCGCGCCTATTGAACCTGCTAAACAGGAAATCTCACCCTTAGTTAAATATGGCTTAAGTGCCGCTGGTGCTTTGTTAGTGGGCTGGATTGCTGTCAATGCACCCGCCGCTTTCTTAGGCCACTTTACGGTGTTTGTATTGGCCTGCATTATTGGTTATTACGTCGTATGGAACGTTAAGCATGCCCTTCACACTCCTCTTATGGCGATCACGAACGCAGTGTCTGGCATTATTGTTGTGGGGGCTTTATTACAGGTAAGTGACGAACTTAACCTCGTCTCAATTCTTGCGTTGATCTCCGTACTCATCGCTTCCATTAACATTGCTGGCGGCTTTTATGTCACCAAGCGTATGTTAAAAATGTTTCAGAAATAGGAGACGACCAATGCAAGCAGGTATGGTTATCACGGCTTACATTATCGCCGCTGTATTATTTATTATGTCCCTCGGTGGACTGTCCCAGCAAGAATCAGCCAAGCGTGGCATATGGTTGGGCATCGTGGGTATGGGTATTGCCCTCGTCGCCACTTTATTAAGTCCTAAAGTAATGGGGCTTACTACTGGACTAAGTTACATCATTATTGCCATGCTCATAGGTGCGGCTATTGGTATTTATATGGCTAAACGGGTGGCCATGACGGAAATGCCTGAATTAGTAGCAATTCTTCATAGTTTTGTGGGTTTAGCTGCAATGTTTGTGGGTATTAACAGTTATTTAGACCATGCCCCAGATCTCACCCCAGTGATGCAAAACATTCACTTGGTCGAAGTATTTTTGGGAGTCTTTATTGGTGCCGTCACCTTTACCGGTTCTTTAGTCGCCTTTGGTAAATTACGCGGCATCATGTCATCCAAAGCTCTTAACCTGCCCCACCGCCACAAGTTAAATTTGTTAGCTTTACTGGTCAGCGCGGTCATGTTGGTGCAGTTTGTTAACCAAGGTGGCAATGATACCCACCTAATGGTCATGACACTGATCGCCTTAGTCTTTGGCTGGCATTTGGTGGCTTCTATAGGAGGCGCCGACATGCCTGTTGTGGTGTCTATGCTGAACTCTTATTCAGGCTGGGCAGCCGCAGCAGCAGGCTTCTTATTAGGTAATGATTTGCTCATCGTAACGGGTGCCTTGGTGGGCTCTTCGGGCGCCATATTAAGTTACATTATGTGCCGCGCCATGAACCGTTCGTTCATTTCAGTCATCGCTGGTGGCTTTGGTAATGATCCCATTGTGAGTGATGATGAGGAACAAGGTGAAGTGCAACCCACGACTGCAGAAGAAGTCGCTAGCATGCTCAGCAACGCTTCATCAGTGGTCATTACCCCAGGTTATGGTATGGCCGTAGCGCAAGCGCAATACCAAGTACAAGATATTACTCAAAAGCTAAGGGCCAAAGGCGTTAATGTGCGTTTTGGGATCCACCCTGTTGCAGGGCGCTTGCCTGGCCATATGAACGTTTTGCTGGCAGAAGCAAAAGTGCCTTATGATATTGTGTTAGAAATGGATGAAATCAATGACGACTTTGCCAATACAGATGTCGTGTTAGTCATTGGTGCTAATGATACGGTTAATCCAGCCGCTAAAAAGCCAGGTAGCCCCATTGCAGGAATGCCCGTGCTTGAGGTATGGGACGCTAAAAATGTAGTGGTATTTAAGCGTGGCATGGCCTCTGGCTATGCAGGTGTGCAAAATCCATTATTCTTTTTAGACAATACTAAAATGTTGTTTGGTGACGCTAAGGCCTCATGTGATCAAATAGCTAGCAGCCTTTAGGGCTGGCAAGCAAATAGCCTTTGAAAGCCTATAAATCATTGTAATCATGGTTTATGGGCTTTTTTTACCTTACAGACAGGCAGGGTTAGAGCATAAAGTCTGTTTTTAAACCGTTTAAGTTTCTCCTTTTATCCAGGTCTGCTGCACTTGCATATGATCATCAATTAACACCAAATCTGCTTGAAAACCTTTAGCGATTCGTCCAATTTTATGATCCAACTTTAAAAACTGTGCGGGGTAAAGTGAGGCCATGCGTAATGCCTCTTCTAGCCCCAGACCTACTTGCTGGACGGTATTGCGCACGGCAGTAGCCATGTCTAAATTACTGCCAGCCAAGGTGCCATTGAGAGTGGTCACCTTTCCATTCTCACTAACAATAGGGCTGCCCATTAAATCAAATCGGCCCGCACCCTGACCCATCGTGTGCATGGCATCTGTCACCAGCATCATTTTACCTTTAGCCTTAGCTTTAATGGCTTGGCGCAAAGTGACTGGATGCACATGGTGGCCATCAACAATTAATCCACACCAGCTATCCCCATGGTCTAAGGCGGCTCCAACCACCCCCGGCTCACGGCTAGTCATGGGGCTCATAGCATTGAATAAATGGGTAAAACCTGTGACTCCATGAGCGAGGGCAATTTGCATTTGATCATAGCTAGCCTCAGTGTGGCCTGCAGAAACGATCATGCCGTGCCTTATTAGGCGCTGAATAAATTCGGGACTGACCCGCTCTGGTGCCAAGGTTATTAGTTTAATTAGGTGAGCTGGAAATACATCGAATAAATGGTTTAAATCTTCGTCACTTGAAGGTACTCGAATGCGTTTGGCTGAATGAACCCCTTTGCGTTTCGCGTTAAGGTAAGGTCCTTCTAAATGGATGCCCAATATACCTGGTACACCTAGTTCTACGGCTGCAACAACTGCAGCAACTGCATTAACCATTTGTTCCCGTGTGTCGGTCATTAAAGTGGGAAGAAATGCAGTAGTACCATATTCACGGTGCGCTTGGGCAATGGTTTGCAGTGCTTGGGAACTGGGTTGATGGTTGAGTAATGCCCCTGCTGCACCATTGACATGCAAATCTATAAATCCAGGAGCTAATAAGCCCCCATTGAGGTCATAACAATCCTTGACCTGGGGCAATAAATGCTCCGGCACTATGTCGATGATATGGCCCTTCTCCACCAACAAAACATGTTGATGAAGAATTTTTTCACCCGTGAATATACGACCGTTTATTAGTGCCTTAAGTTTTTGCATAGCTCCCTATACTCGGCTCTAGGTTCATTTTTTTCAGCCCACTTTTTCTTAAGCCAGTCGTTATCTTGCTGCGCATCGAATAAAAAAGCTACACCCACATCTCTTACTGCAGTTACAGTCCTATGAGATGGCAATAATGATGCAGGTTACTCAGTGCTTACTGGGTCATCACATTAAGCCAGTCACTCACCCACTGCTTGCGATTTTGATTAATTTGCTGCGTATCTAGCTGTAATACTTTTGTTGGTTTAATCAGCTTGCTATAGGCGGCTGGCATATCTGCTGGAGACCTAACAGGATACATGACATTACTCAATGGCAAATGTTTTTGGAAGCCTTCACTCACCATGAAGCTGAGGAATTCATCAGCTAACTGTGCATTTTTTGAAGATTTTAACTTGGCCGCCACTTCAACTTGGAGGTAATGACCTTCTTCAAATGCAGCTGCTTGGTATTGATCCGTACCCTCAATTTCCATATGGTAGGCAGGAGACGTGCTGTAGCTCAGCACCATGGGGGCTTCACCTGCTAAGAACAAACTAAAATACGCTTCACTCCAGCCTTTGGTAGTGGTCAAAATATTGTCTGATAGTTTGGCCCAAGCGGCATCAGCCTGATCACCATAAACAGACTTCATCCACAACAACAAACCTAAGCCTGGAGTGCTAGATCGGGGGTCTTGAATAATGATTTTTAATTCTGGGCCTGCGTTGACCAACTCATCTAAACTTTTGGGAGGATTGGCCATGAGTTCAGTGTTGTAGACAAACGCAAAGTAGCCATAATCAAAAGGCACAAAGGTATCATCTTGCCACGCAATCGGCATTTCCAAACTGCTGGTATCAACCGAGTGGCTGGTAAACAGGCCACTTTTTTTAGCGTCATCAACAAGGTTCAAATCTAACCCTAACACTAAGTCTGCGGGTGAAGAGGCGCCTTCTAATTTTAACCGCTGCAGCATTGCAACAGCGTCGTCCATGCCGACTAGATTTAATGTACAAGCACATTGCTGCTCAAAGGTGGGTTTGATCAAAGGCCCCATACCCCAGTCTGATACAAAGGAATCATAGGTATAAACGGTAAGTACTTTATTGCTGCTATCATCTGCCAAAGCAGGTGCAGTGATTAACGATAGGCTTAAACAGGCGGCGGCAAAAATAGCCGTATTGTGAGACATAATTACTCCTAAAAATTAACTCATTAATTGCTATGACGGCCAATGATTTATTGGCAACTATTAGGAGGAGGGAGCAGAGCAAGGCGGGCTTGCGAGGGTGCGTTTCCTTGTTCCCTACGCTGGCATTATCCAGATCAGGTACAACGGGATTCACATTTGTGATCTCAACCCAACGCGTTAATTAGTAATTAACTGGGCACCCCGACAAGTCATAGTGGGCGCAATATAGACTAAAGTGGGCCTTCATTGCAAGCCTTGCAGGGTATATTTTTAGCACATACTATATATTTCATGCTCAGGCTTAACTCTTCACCGACTGAGTATTGTATTATTTTTAAAGGTAGCACATGTCTATGCTGGGAACACAAGATCTTTGGATATTTATCAGCGCCGGTGTGGCTTTGAACATAGTGCCTGGTCAAGACTTTGTATTTATTACCCACCGCAGCAGCAATTTTGGGTTTCGAGGCGGCGTGTTAGCTGCCTTGGGGGTGACTACCGGCACCTTGGTGCATATTCTTGCTGCCGCTTTCGGGTTATCTGCTCTAATGATAGCGTCTCCTAACACCTTTATTTTAATCAAGGTAATGGGCGGCTTATATCTACTCTATATGGGTTTATGCATGCTCCTTAAAAACCCAACTAAGGCCCACAACACTTTATCTTCAGTCGGTTACTTTAACCACAGCACTATTTTTTACCAAGGGTTTTTAACCAATGCCTTAAACCCTAAAGTCGCCTTATTCTTTATTGCATTTGTGCCTCAATTTATTGTTCCAGATACGCCTAATGTGAGTCTATCATTTTTATTTTTGGGCTTTATCTTTAGTTTTAATGGCTTAGTTTGGTGCTTAATAGTTGCTTGGTTTAGTGCCCACATAAGCACTAAGCTCAAACACGCATCACTCTTAACTCGTTGGAGTAACATGGCGGCTGGGGGCTTATTTACCTATTTTGGAGTTAGTCTTTTAATGAGCTCAGGTCACTAAAATACTTTTGCAGCGCAGGTGCGAAATAGATTATTTCTTTATAACTTGCGACCGCTTTAGGCATCGCGTCTATGGCAGCTTTTAATTGTGTTAAGGCATCTGGTACCTGAGTTAGGCTCATTATTGGATAGACATAAACTCTAATCGTAAAGGCAATGGCATTCGTTTGTGGTAATCGGGTCAGAGTTTGTCGTTCACATCGGTAATATAAAGCTGTACTGGCTGGATGGATGATTTTATCTTCTGGAAACTGTGCCAAATTTGTATTAGCTTGAAGTGACCAATTAAACCGTTGAATGGGTTTTTCTACCATTAGGTGATCAAAAAATCGATCTATTTTAGGCGTCAATTTTTGATGTAAGCTAGGCACTGGGTCATGAATCCTTGCCATAGAATGACCTATTTTTTGCGCCAAATGCCAGCTACTGGGACTGCATAAGCTCGCTGCAGTAAGGCAATATTGGCCGTCTAGCTTCTGCATGATGAGTAAGTCATCCGCTACCCATAAAGACGCATGCCAAAGAGGCTGTGTGCTGGCACCCACCAGTTCAATGCCATTGGGCAAATAACTCAGGCCATCCGCTAGGGGACAATATAAGTGACTATGCTGGTCTAGTAAATGTCGTTTTAACTCGAAAGCCAGCTCCTCCTGAGCTTCATAAGCACTGGGTAAGGCCTCGAATATGTGTTCTTGTTGCAACTCTTTTAACGACAGTTTATGTTCTAAGAACTGTGGATAAGATGCATCAGGCTCTATCCAGTGACGCCTGTCTATAGATTCCATACCCATAGAAATAACGTCTTTATGCTGCATATGAGGCAAATATTTTGGCCCTGTAATAGGCCCTTTATTGATGTTCATGATGCTGACCCACAAGTTTCTCAACCCGATTAATGAGCAGATCGATTTTATTTTCTAGCTCTTTATTGTGCGCCAAAATAGCACTATTTTGCTGACGTAATTCTCGGTTTTTTACATTTGTATCAGCAAAGCCAAGCATGCGCTCGGCGATTAGAGCGCCAATGAACCCCACGAGTCCTACACCCACATAAAACATGGCGGCTACCACCATACGACCGCCCACAGTGACCGGAAAATGATCACCAAAACCAATAGTACTGGCACTCATTTGTAAGGTCCAAAAGGCATCAACATAGGTCTTTATATTGGTGTTTACTGCACTCGCTTCAAAATGTAATAGCGCCATAGCCAACACACCGATGACGCTGTAAAGCAAGCACACCCCCGCGGCTCCAAGCGCCAATAGACTATAGTTACGAATACCATACTCGTCTGTTTTATAGATGTGTTTGTTCATGCGCGGAATCTCTATACTCGGGCTTATGCCACCATGGGAGGCGACCATAACTCGGCCTGCTTAGCTGCGCCGACATTGCTAACTTTCCAGTTCGTTGATAGCCCAATCTAGGGCGGGTTGGTACCAATCAGGCAGGGTTGCTTGAAGCGACTTTAAGGAGTCAAGCAACTGCACTTGGTGCGCCATAGAAAAGTTAATATGACCCACCTTACGCATCGGTCTAACGTCTTTACCATACCAAAAAACTTCAGCGCCGGGCAATGCTAACCAAGCTAAGTTGTATTCAATGCCTATGAGATTGATCATCACACTTTTGTGTTTAATAACCGCCGGGGCTAGAGGTAAATCTGCCGTGGCTCGTACATGATATTCAAACTGACTGATGCTCGCGCCAGACTGGGTCCAGTGTCCGCTGTTATGTACACGTGGAGCGAGTTCATTAATAAGTAAGCGCTCACCAACTCTAAATAACTCCATAGCCATTACACCCACATAATCAAGCTCGTCCATGACCTTTTTCAGCATGGCTTGAGCCGCGTTTTGTAGACTACTCAGACGCTCTAAAGGCGCCAAGGTGACCGTAAGGATGCCGTCTTGGTGGCGATTAAGGGCCAGTGGATAATAGTGGCATTCCCCTACGCGATTACGCACACCCACAATGGACACTTCTTCATCAAAAGCAATCGCTTGCTCCGCAATGACTTTATTATGCCAACCGTGAGGAATCGCATTACTAAGATGGGGACTGGTCTGGTTATCGCTGCCTTGATGCTCCACTAACCAATGCTGACCGCGGCCATCAAATCCACCCGTGCGTTGCTTGAGCAGAACGCGAGCGCCATATTGCTGATGCAGGCCGGCTGCAGTATCTTGCTCTGTGACAAGGACCCAAGGTGCGGTCGGTAAATTTAGACGATCTAACATTTGTTTTTGGGTCACACGATCTGCCACCAAACCAAATACCTCTTGGTTCACAAAGTTAGGATGAGCCGCCAATTGATCTGTGGCTTTGGTCGATGGCCATTGCTCACGTTCTGCGGTAATGACATCCCCATCATCTAGGGGCAAGTTGGCATCTAATGCAATATCTACGGGACGTAAATCAACCCCCAGTGGTTGAGCTGCATGTTTTAGCATGGCTCCTAACTGGCCTGCTCCCAATACCCACACACGTTTTATTGCTGGTTTCATGACGTTTGAATCAACCTTATCTTGGGTCAGGGTTATCTAATATAGTTTGCGTTTGTTGCGTGCGAAATTCTTCAATACGTTGCGCCAATTGAGCATCTTGGTTAGCCAATATTTGGCTCGCAAGTAGACCTGCGTTAAAGGCCCCTGCCCCACCAATGGCCAGACTCCCCACAGCCACTCCTCGGGGCATTTGCACAATCGAATAAAGGCTATCAACACCACTAAGAGCCTTACTTTCTACTGGCACACCTAACACAGGTAGGCGGGTTTTGGATGCGACCATGCCAGGCAAATGAGCAGCACCACCAGCGCCCGCAATAATCACCTGAATACCGCGACCTGCAGCTTGGGAGGAAAACTCCATAAGTTTATCGGGTGTACGATGAGCAGACACTACTGCTACTTCGTAACTCACACCCAAACGGTCCATAATTTGCGTAGCTTCTTGCATGCATGGCCAGTCGCTCTTAGACCCCATGATAACGGCAACTTGTGCGCCCATTGGTTATCCTCCAAAAATGAAGTATTAATTTTACCACATGGCCCGAAAAGGCTAAACAATGGAAAGTAAAACTAGCCTATTTCATGCAAAATTTGTTAAATTAGACCCATGAAACTGTCTTTAAACCAACAACATAAAAATATCTTGGCCAAAAAACACTGGATCTTTGATATGGACGGCACACTAACCATAGGCGTGCATGACTTTGACATGATGAGAAGCGAGTTAGGTTTAGCTTCAGGCTCAGACATTTTGGGAACGGTGCAAGCCATGCCCCAGGAACAAGCCGCACCTATGTGGGAAAAAATCAATGCCTTGGAGTCCTACTTTGCAAGCTTGGCTAAACCGATGCCAGGCGCATACGAGCTCCTCGATCACCTGCAAAAAAAAGGCGCCAACCTTGGCATATTAACCCGCAATGTCATGCCTGCTGCCATACAAACATTGGCAATTTGTAACTTGGATGGCTTTTTCACTTCCCAAGACATTTTGGACCGCGCGTCTTGCGAACCCAAACCCGACCCTGCCGGCATACAGTTACTCTTGGCACAATGGGGCGCTAAAACAAGTGACAGTGTGATGGTAGGCGATTACTTGTTTGACCTAGAAGCTGGCAGAGCCGCTGCAGTATCGACGGTACACATTGATACTTCAGCACAGTACCCATGGCCTCAGATGACGGACTGGGGGATTAATCACCTAAACCAACTCATCGATAGCTAAAGGCCATGCACCGGTTCTTTTAATAACTATGATTGTCGTCGAGTATGAGACGGTGTTACCTCAAAGTATTGACGATAACATTTGCTAAAATGTGGGTAGGATACAAACCCACAAGCCAAGGAGATATCACTCATACTCAACTGGGTCTGAGTGAGCAGTTGATGGCATCGCTTGAGTCGCAGTTCCAAGTAATAACGCGTGGGTGTGCTGCCTAGATATCGCTGAAACTGACGCTCAATCTGTCGCCGAGTAATGCCAACTAAAGACGCAATTTCTTCAGCTGACAACATTTCTTCCATGTTGTTTTGCATTAAACAAATGGTGTCTTGAAGGCTTTTGGGTAACTGCGTATCAGCCTGATCACTTAAAAATGCCGGTTCACCCGTGTCACTGATACGGTCACAGGTAAGAATGTCACAAATGCCTCGCACAAAAGGCTTACCTCTCGCTTCTAACATGAGCTCTAACATCATATCCAAAGCACTATTGCCACCTGCACAACTAAAACACTGATGATCGATAACGTAAGCTTTATCTTTTAAATTAATGTCAGCAAACGTTTCCCTGAAGCTCGCTCTATTACTCCGATGCACCACAGCCTTTTTGTCGTTAATAACCCCAGCATGAGCTAGAGCAAATAAACCATTCCACAATGACCCTAAAGTCTTTTTTCGCAGCTCAGGTTGACGTAAGAATCTAATGATCTGTGGTGGAGTTTGAAGCTCAACACGCAAGCCACCACAAACAACAAAAGCATCCAAATGATCAACATTAAGCTCTTCTAGTGCTTGATCAGCCATGGCAGAAAAGCCTAAGTCACTGCACACAGCGGCACCATCCAAGCTCACTAGGCGAAAGGTGTAAAGTTCTTCTTCACTGAGCAAATTAGCGGTTCGCAAAGCATCTATAGCAGACGTCAGGGCCATCATGGAAAAATTGGGTTGCAGCAAAAAACAAAAATTGCGCAGCTCACCTGGCAGTTTGTTGGTCACTGGCGCACCTGCAGGGTCTAGGGTAAACAACTGCTCTTTGGATGGAGGCTGAGGAGGCTGGATCATGGTCTGAGTATATCATTGAACTTACAGAGGAGAAAACAACTCATGAAAGTGTCAAGATGACTTATAAGTCTTACTGCTTAGGGACGCAATTCATGCCAAAATGGCGTTACTAATAAATGTTTGAGCTGTTTTATGAATTTTACTGGCACCAAAAACTATGTCGCCACCAAAGACTTACAAATGGCCGTCAATGCGGCTGTCACCTTACAACGGCCTTTGCTGATTAAAGGTGAACCCGGCACTGGAAAGACCTTGCTTGCAGAGGAAGTCGCTGCAGCTTTGGGTATGCCTCTAATGCAGTGGCATGTTAAGTCCACGACAAAAGCCCAGCAGGGGTTATATGAATACGACGCTGTGTCCCGCTTACGTGACTCACAACTGGGTCATGATCAGGTGCACAACATTGGCAATTACATTAAGAAAGGCAAGCTATGGCAAGCTTTTGATGCTGACCAACGCGTGGTTTTATTAATTGATGAGATCGACAAAGCAGACATCGAATTTCCTAATGACCTTTTAGTAGAGCTAGATAAAATGGAATTTGATGTCTATGAAACAGGTGAACGGGTGCAAGCTAAGCACCGACCTGTGGTAATTATTACCAGCAATAATGAAAAGGAGTTACCCGATGCCTTTTTACGACGCTGCTTTTTCCATTACATTAACTTTCCTGACAAACACACCATGAAGGCCATTGTTGATGTGCACTACCCAGAAATAAGTCAAAGCTTAGTCACCGAAGCCATGCAAATGTTTTTTGATCTACGTGAAATTCCTGGCCTCAAAAAGAAACCATCAACCTCTGAATTAATTGATTGGCTAAAGCTGCTCATGGCTGATGAAATGCCTCAAGATTTATTGGCAAACCGCGACCCAACTAAAGCTATTCCACCTCTTTATGGTGCCTTATTGAAAAATGAACAAGACGTACAATTACTTGAACGCTTGGCTTTTTTGGCCCGTAGAGAAGGGCGTTAATCAATTATGCTAGTCAACTTTTTTTACACTTTAAAGCGTGCTCAAATTCCTGTCTCTATTGAGGAATATTTGATGTTGCTGGAAGCTCTTCAGCAACACCTAGCGTTTGCAGACATGGATGATTTTTACCATCTTGCACGTATCTGCTTGATTAAAGATGAAGCTAACTTTGATAAATTTGACCGTGTGTTTGGCATTTATTTTGATCAACTTGAAAGCTTAGAAGACGTGCTAGATGCCCTCATTCCAGAAGCCTGGTTGCGCTCAGAATTTGTCAAACAGTTGACCGTTGAGGAAAAAGCCAAGATAAAATCTTTGGGTGGCTTAGAAAAACTCTTAGACACTTTTAAAGAGCGCCTGAAAGAACAGGAGAAACGCCATCAAGGCGGAAGTAAATGGGTTGGTACTGGAGGCACCTCGCCATTTGGCCATAGCGGTTATCACCCCGAAGGTATTCGTGTTAGCGGTGAGAGCAACCATAAAAGTGCCGCTAAAGTGTGGGAAAAACGTCAATTTAAAGACCTTGATGATAAGGTCCAACTTGGGGCACGAAACATTAAGGTCGCCCTACGAAAATTGCGCCAATTTGCTCGCACAGGGGCGGCTGAAGAACTCGACCTAGATGATACCATCAGGGCAACTGCCAAAAATGCGGGCATGCTGGACCTTAGACTGGTACCCGAGCGGCATAATGCCGTCAAAGTATTACTCATACTAGATGTTGGCGGTTCCATGGATCCCTATATTCAGGTGTGCGAAGAATTATTTGCTGCATGTCGCAGTGAGTTCAAACACTTAGAGCATTTTTACTTTCACAATTTTGTGTATGAAAGCGTTTGGCGCAACAATATGCGCAGGCATAACGAACCGACACCCTTATACGATATTTTACATACTTATGGACGCGATTATAAAGTGATATTTGTGGGCGATGCTTCCATGTCGCCCTATGAAATCACCAGCCCTTATGGCAGTGTAGAACACATGAATACAGAAGCAGGACACGTATGGATGCAACGCCTCACTGACCACTTTGATAAAGTAGCATGGCTTAATCCGGTCACACAAGACCATTGGCACTACACTCAATCCATAGGTCTGACTCAAGAACTGGTGCATGATAAAATGTATCCTATGACTTTGAGTGGACTCGGTGATGCAATTAAGGCTTTGACCAAATGACCGATGCCCCCATCAATAACCCTATCATTTGCACGTGTTTTGATATTGATCAAGCAAAAGTTAAAACGGCTATTGCACAGGGCCACAATGACTTTCGTAAACTGCGCATGGTCTTGGGAGTGGCTGGGGACTGCGGTAATTGCCACCGGCCTATTAATAAACTACTCAAAGCTCACCGCGCTCTAAACGCGCCTAGCAAAGACCCTCTGATAAGACGCAGATTCCCTATGCCTTGGCAACACATGAGCCGGGCAAAAGTAGAGCAAGAGTATACTCCCAGCTCCTGTGTTGACGACATTATGGTGTTTATCAACGATTACATCAGGCATTCTAAAGATGCTCAGCACCAACTGAACTATGCGAGCAACCTTGCCTATGGCAATGATATGGGCGAACGACTCGATTACTTTCCTGCTCAAACAGATGGCCCTTTACTGGTTTATATCCATGGTGGTTATTGGCAAGAACTAAGTAAGAATGAATCCTGCTTCATGGCGCCAGGCCTATTAGAACAGGGTACCAATGTAGCCATCATCGACTACACATTAGCGCCAAAGGCAACTATTAAGCACATGATTGCCCAGTGCTGTAAAGCCGTGGCTTGGCTTTTGTGTGAATCCCAAGAACTTGGTTTTGATGGTAATAAAGTGGTTATTGCTGGTAGTTCTGCAGGTGGACATTTATGCGCCAGCGTATTACAGGCAGCGCAGCAAGGACTGCACGGACTTAGCCCAAATTCTATTTCGGGGGCAATATTACTCAGTGGTGTGTACGACCTTCGACCGTTAATCAACACCACTATTAACGAGGCCCTCGGCTTAACTTTGCAGGACGCAACTGATCTGAGTCCAGGCTTGTATAGTAACCAAGACTTGCCTCCATGTGTAATTGCTTACGGCAGTAATGAAACCCAAGAGTTCAAGCGCCAAAGCCAAGAGTACTATCAACAATTACTCAGTGATGGGGTTCAGAGTCAGTGCATTGAGGTAGCAGGCCGTAATCATTTTGATATCGTATTTGATCTTGCACTAAAAGATTCTTGTATTAACCAACAGCTCATCGGCTTAATAACTGAACTTAGTCTTCAAGAATAGTCGCTGGGTGCCATCCAATGATGCATAGGCTTTGGTGCTTTTGGCGGCTATGGTGATAAAGCTTAGGCTGCTTTGCCATTGATCCGTAGGTTGCCAAGTGATCTCTCCAGTTATTGCACGCAGCGCACCTTGGGCCGTGTCGATGTGTGTGAGTGCCCAATTATACTGGTCATTATTAAAGCTATCACTTAAACCAAGACTCATGGTGACATCGGTTTGATTGCTAGCTACCGGTGTTAATGAAGGAGTGAGGTAGCTGGATTGATAATTAAGCCAATGCTGGACTGTTATGCTGGCATCCCACTTTTGATCACCATGGCTCAACTCTAAACCTACTGCCGTATCTAAACGATTGCTAGACGCTAAACCGGTATAGCCATGGTTATGCTCTAAGCCTCGTTTATAGGCCACATCAAATTTAACCAGATCGTCCTGCATGGCTTTGTTCCAACTGTATCCTATCCATTGGTAGGGCGTTGCAAATGCAGTAGAAGTGGCTAAATTGAGTACCGCACTATTGGGTACCATACGACCGGCATAAACAGCCCAATCAGTGCCTAATCCAGTGTGCCCATATTTTGCACCCCATTCTTTTTCTACACCATGGGCTAGAGCCACATTGGGGATTTCTGTCACACTTGGGTCGAGGCCCACAAACCATGACATTTGAGCCGACGGCATATAGTAACTGCCACTCAGTAACCACTGCGGTTTAAGGTCTGTTAGGCCACTGGTAAGGTTGGGTACAGGATTAATGACATCAATAACTCCTGAACCTTCCACTTCGCCCCAACTCATGACATAGCGACCTAAGTTAATACTAATGTCAGCTAAACTGTATTGCAGTGCCAAGTGTTCAATGTCTAAAAGGCTAAAAGCATTATCGCTGACCTTAAGTGAGTCGCCCTGCCAATATTGTATAGCCTTTAATTCTAATTCTGCATAACCCAACAGGCCTATAGGGGCTTCACTAATAAGGCGCAAATCTGTAGCGTGATTTGTGCGCTCATAACTGCGTTGAGGATTAACTGCCAAAGTGTGCTCTATACTCAGCTGTAAGCCCTTAGTTTGACCCACAACAATATTATCTTGGACAAACAGCTCATCCGTAAACACATCGTCATCCGTCAACAAATTCTCCTCATACACACCTTGCTCTGGGAGAGTGACCTCTGATAAATCATCAATGGTCATTTTACTGTTCGCATGAGTCTGTCCACTGGCCCACAGAGCCAGACAACACAAACACCAGACGCGCATTTGTACCTTCATCAACATAGCTACTGCACCTGCTCCCTGAGGCTTTGCAGGTGTCTTTGCCTAAAACCTTGGTCAGTGAGCGCCCGTTGCGTTAAGAACTTGGCATCGATGTTGAGTCCAAAATTTATGGTTTTTATGTTCATATTGGTTAAACGCTGGCTCACTAAGTTTTTGAAAGTCACACTGCGAGCTAACCAAATACCATTAATTTGCTCTACTTTAGCAGCTGATACATGCTTAATGGCGTTGCCATGCCTATCAAACATTTGTATTTTTAAGCTGATGAAACGTTCTCTATCAACCCAGGTTCTTAGTTTGCCATAGCGTGTATGTTTTGCACCTTCTATTGTAGGCAAGGATTCAATCACTGCCACAGGACGGCCCTTATAGTTACCGCTTTGTAATATTTTATAGGTGTAATGATCAAGTTTGCCCGTTTCTTGATCTTCGGTACTTATTTCTGAACCAAACACGCTCGTCGGTTCCGTGTCCTCGTCATCACGGCCTGAAGCAATGCGTTTAACTTTGCCCAGAGCTGATAAATAGAGCCAAGTCTCATTATCTTGGTCACTAGCATCGTAGGTATAAGTCAACATGCCAATGCCTTTTTCATTCGCAGGCTCCAGTATGATGGTAATTGATTGGCTGTCTTTATTGTCAGCTCCAAGATTAATTTGTGCACTTTCTAAGAGTTTGATGCGGGGTTTTTCCACACATTTAAGCTTGCCATTATGGGTACCATATTTACAGCTCGTAAGTTGTAGCAGATTAAAAGAGGAGTCAGTAGTAAGCAGTTGGTTATCATTCATTTTTTGCACTAGCTCACGAGCTGTCATTTCAGCTTGGGCAAGATTAGTAATGAATAGGCTAAGGCCAATGAGAGCAATGTTAATGTGAAAACCCATCATTTATCTCCTTTAAACTGTAGATTATCAATCACGTTTGGTTGGCCAAACTTAGGTTTGAAAAACATAATCAAGGCGGGGAAAAAAAGTAAATCACACAATAACGCAACAAAAATAGCTAACGAACCAAACGCACCTACCTTAGCAAGGCCTAAATAATTGCTAAAGCTAAGCATAAAGAAGCCACAGCCAAGCACCAAACTTGTGTAAGTGACGGCTTGCCCTACTTGCTTGATGGTGTCTACCAAGGCCAAGCGCATATCACCGTGTTTGGCGAGTGCCATGCGGTAGTGGGTTATAAAATGAATAGTATCATCAACGGCAATACCTATAATCAATGGGGCGATCATCAAGGTGTCTGTATCTAAAGGTATGCCCAATAATCCCATGAGCCCAAAGGCTAAGGTCGCCGGTATCATATTAGGAATAATAGACAAAAGACCTGCTTGAACTGAACCTAAAGTGAGTACTAACAAACCAGAGATAAGCACCATGGCAAGGGCTAAACTTTTAAACTGGTTATTACTCATGTCGTCCATCAGCCTCATCATCATGGCTAAGGTACCCGTAACGTGGACGTCCATGTTGGGGTATTGAGTTCGATGGGGCGCAAAGGCTTGTTCGATATCGATTTGCACCTGCTCAAAAAAATCGGCATATTCACTAGAGCCTGCATTACGCAGTTTCACACTAATGTGACTCTGACTATAATCATCATTCACTATGGCGCGCCGTTCTTCTGGGTTTGAGCTATTAAATAAATACAGCAGTTGCGCCACAGCAATATTGTCATTGGGAATGGTTTTATAAGCATCGCTACCATCTTGCATAATGGCATGGGTATCTTTAACTAGATTGGCAAGGGAGTATGTGCGAATAATGTGCTGAGCGTATTTGGCTTTAATATCACTTTGTAACTGATCCATAGTTTGTAATATGTCGGCTTGCATTAGAGCATCAGACTGATTCATGTTGATGAAGATTTCTAAGCTACCTGTGCCCATCATGTGTTCATCAACAATAGTATAAGCGGTCCTTAACGGAGAGCCCTCACGATAAAGCTCTGCAATATTAGAATCTATTTTAACTTGGGTTGCTCCATACAAACAAATAGCAAATAAACTCACAAAAACGCAATTGATTAAGAGCTTATACCCCTCCACAAAGGCAGGGATTTTATCCAACAAATCCTGCAGCCAAACACCACTGAGCAGCCATTGCAATCCACTGTGATAAACCAGTCTGCGCGCAGGCCATACCAATAACCAAAGGAGTTTAATCAATCTAGTCATTGGCCATAATAAAAAGGACAAGCGCAAACGCCAACCATGCATAGGTAGGCTGGATTTTTGCTTCGGCATGGGATGCCATAAATCCATGAGCACGGGTAGTAGAAAAATAGTATACAAAAAGGCTAACAATACACCCGCAGCAGAAGTGACACCAAACATCACGAACTGCGGCATACCCGTAATGGTTAATGCTCCCATGCCCGCCATGGTGGTAATAGTGGTCAGTAAAATAGGTAGCCCAGTTTTTGCATAAGCTTTAGACAGCGCTTGCTCATGCTCATGCTCATGCTGGCGAAAATACACATAGCTGCTCATCACATGAACACAATCAGCCACCCCAACAGCCACAATTAACATCACAGTAAGGCTGATGAGAGTGCTGGATTCTAAACCTAGCCAGCCTAAAGTGCCCACCACAAACAGGGCACTAATACCGATCGCAGCTTGGGGCCATAAGACCGCGCTCACGGAGCCAAATAAAGTCCACAATAATAGGTTAATCACCAGCACCATACCTAATAGTAATGCCGCCGCCTGTTTCAAATCATCTACCGCAAGCTCAACCAAAGACGCATTGCCAATGGGATAAAAGTGAAATTGCTCTGCTATTTCGGGTTGTTGGTATAAGCGACTCACTGCTTCCATAAACGAGAGATAAAGCCCGGAGTCCATGTCTTCAAAACGCATAGGATTTGATTGATCTGCAGTATCAACATCAGAAAAAATAGAGTCATCAAAATTGCCTGCCCAGTCCAATTCGTCGTCTTCCATCAAGTCAGCAGCGTTTGCTTGAAGATTTTGAGAGATCGGAACTGAGCCAAAATCTGTGGTCAACATGATGGCGCCAAAGCGGTAATTATCTGAAAAAAGGAACAAAGGCAAATTGCTTTGGGCCATTGCGATGGCTTTAACTTGCTGAGTCTCGTCTTTATCCATAATTAAATTTTGGATCAAACGTGGGGAACTTAGGGTGTCGCCGACATGGGTTTGAATACGCACATTGGTGAGGGATTGAACCCGTTTGATGTGGTTCAGTTCAAGCGCTAGATCTGGTGTAATTCCAGCATTATTTAATCGGGTTTGTGGAATTTCTTGCCAGCGACTAAGGCTGGTGGTCAGTTGGTCGATTAACCGTAAGGAGTCCACCGAAAACACATCGCCATCTTTAGCTTCGTAAACAATAAATAACCCATCATCACTGCCAAATTGATTACGAAACTCATCAAGACTTTGTAATACTGGATCATCTTCGCTAAACCATGAATCAACGGTTACATCAATCACAAATCGAGTGCTGCCAACCCCCATAAACAGGGTACTTGCAAGCACAAAGGTGATAATCCACCAACGCCAGGGCCTTATGTAGTTTGGCACACTTTCAAAAAAGTCACTAAGGCTAAAAAGAAAGGTTTTCAAAGATGTGTCCTGGTAGGGTATTAAACGATCAACTTATTTCACACTTTAACACGACCAGTTATTTGATGGCATATAACTAAATGGTCATATGCGCTGACGCAGTAATCAAAAAAGCCCGCTTAATTGCGGGCTTTTAAAACGCTAATTATCAGGCTTTAGCGATTGAACAACGAGTAAATGACAGCGATTGAAGCTAAGCCTACCAATCCTTCGCCACCTAATGTGCCAACAATGTCGAGTACATTATCAACGACTCCAACTCCTACAAATGCTACTTGAGCACCAAAAATCACCTCTAAAACAATGGCTAGTGCGATCAGCGCTATGCCTGCTTCAGTGAGTTTTTTAATAGAACTTACGATATTGTCCATCATATGTTTTGCCTCTTAAGCTTAATTATTTTTCTTAGGCCAAGCTCTGAACTAGCATTCTGACCACGAACATCATATCAGTATATAAATAATTTGCAAAGTTTTACAAATATTTACACAATGGGCAATAAAAACTTTGGTTTGAGTACTACCCTTAGATTATGGAAAAGTCTACGAGCGTTTTATTAAGTGTGGGGCTGTTATTGTTATTGTTATTGTTATTGTTATTGTTGCTGGGGATTAGTGGCTGCAGTACGAAAAGCCCTATGACTCCACAGCAGCAGTTGGCTGCAGACATCTATGCCCAATTGGCTTTAGGTTACATGGCCAGTGGGCATCTAGCTTTAGCTGAGCAACGTTTAAATAAGGCCATTGAGTTAAAGCCCAATGGTGCCCTTACTCTAAAAGCAGCCAAGCAATGGCGATCCCTGCATGATACGCAGACGCTCGAAGCGGAATAATTGCAGCAATGGGCGTTAAAATGCTGTTTTCCAGATTTTCCTTAGTTATACTAAAGGGGTACTCAATTGAATTGATCCGTTAAAAGGAAGTTATACTATGTTGAATCTGTCGTTCAAGGCTGTCATGTTAGGGTTAGGGATCGCGTTTATTAGCGCGTGTACTATGCCTGCAACGACAATACCCTCTGGCGAAGGCTCAACATTAGCCGGTAACAGCCCAGAGGTCGCCAATTCGTACGCAGACATTCCTATTTCTGCTAACGATCAATTATCAGTAAACGAGTCTTTGTTACTAAATACAGGCGAACAATGGATTGGTCGTGCAGTGTTGAAGTCTAAATTAGACCCCGTTCAAGCCTTCGAATATTACATTGCCAAAATGCCCGATCAAGGTTGGATCAACATTACTACCGTACAGTCTAAAACGTCGGTGCTAACCTACGAAAAAGCGGCTCGCGTGGCCACGGTTCAAATAGACAAAGGCACCCTAGGTGGCAGCCGTATAGCGGTCACTGTCTCACCCCGTGACGCCATTGCCCAGTAACTTCTACATTAGGACCCACTCCAACCTTTTTTAGTCAAGCAGTCTGTGATGGGCTGCGGAACCTCTAATTAAAGGTCTCATTGCACGGGTATCGATTAATTGTTCCTGGTTTGAGTCTGGGTTTGTATTCTAGATACAGCAGCTAACCAGCCATCATATAATTGATCACGAAATTGCTTATCTATTTTAGGCGTGAAGCGCTGATCACTTTGCCACATAGACGTTAATTCGGTTAAGGATTTGTAGATCTGTGCTTGCAGACCTGCTAAATAAGCCACCCCTAGGGCACTGGTTTCTACACACGTTGGCCGAGTAACCTCAGCACCGAGTATATTCGCCAAATGCGAAAGAAACCAATCATTAACAGCCATGCCTCCATCGACCCTTAACTCTGTGAGTCGCAAGCCATCCTTTTGCATCGCTTTTTGTAGATCTTTTGTTTGATAAGCCACTGACTGAAGGCCAGCGCTGATAATTTCCTTAATGCCTGTGTCTCTGGTTAGACCAAAAATTCCCCCTCGGGCTTCAGGGTCCCAATAGGGAGCGCCCAAACCAGTAAACGCAGGCACCATATAAACGCCATGGTCAATGGGAGTCTCTTTTGCCAGCGTTTCAACTTCACTGGCGTTATTGATCAACTTAAGGCCATCTCTTAGCCACTGGATGGCTGCTCCCGCCACAAAAATACTACCTTCAATGGCATACACGGGCTTATTATTTAGCCGATACGCAACCGTAGTGAGTAACCTACTGGTGGAGGCTAATGGCTTGTCTCCCGTGTTGAGCATTAGAAAACAACCCGTACCATAGGTACTTTTGGCCATGCCAGGGGCAAAGCAGGCTTGTCCAAATAGAGCCGCATGTTGATCACCAGCCACCCCTAGAATGGGTAGTTTTAGGCCTAAAACATGCTCCCCCATATACCCAAAGTCCGCTGCACTGTCTTTGACCTCAGGCAACATGATCTCAGGGATATTAAATATTTTTAACAGTGTTTTATCCCAGCATTGTTCATGGATATTAAACAATAAGGTGCGTGACGCATTGGTGGCATCAGTGGCATAGATTTGACCTTGGCTCAGTTGCCACATCAAGTAAGTATCAACTGTGCCAAACACTAACTCTCCAGCCTCTGCTCGATCACGACTACCCTCCACATGATCCAAAATCCAGCTCAGCTTAGTGGCAGAGAAATAAGGGTCTAACAAAAGTCCCGTGCGCTCTGTAACTAGGGCCTCTTGGCCAGCTTGTTTGAGTGCTTCACACTGTTTTGCTGTGCGACGGTCTTGCCAGACAATTGCTGGGTAAATAGTTTGGCCCGTTTTTCGGTCCCACACTAGAGTCGTTTCCCGCTGGTTGGTAATGCCAACACAACTGATTTGTTCGATTGAAAGGCCACTACTGGCCAGGCATTCACGACAGGCCTTAATCACCGTATCTAAAATATCTTGAGGGGCGTGCTCCACCCAACCATTATTTGGATAATACTGCTCAAATTCATATTGGGCAGAGCTAATCACAGTGCCATCTTTTGCAAAAATAATACACCGCGAACTCGTAGTGCCTTGATCAATTGTTAAAATGTACTGGTTCATTTATCTACCTATTATTTTTATAGCCTATGGTTTTTAGTGATATTTCGAAAGTGTTTGATCTAAGCTAGGGTTTCAAAATATCCCAAGTGCCTCACTATACGCTTTGCGTTGATTTTTGAATCGATATGGGTGTTCGCACATCGAGCAGCTTACAAGCTCCTCTGCAGGGACCCCACAGACCGTTCAAAGATCTAGATCAACTGGCTCGTTTAGGGAAGGTGCGCCGTTACCACGGAGCATAAACAGTCGTTCTAGCAGTCAAAATAGTGGCCCAAGCTAAGCGACCTAACCCCAGCGACCCTGAGCATAATAAGCCTGACCATCATAAGCCTAAGCATAGGGGCCGCAGAACTTGAGGGCTATTGACCGTCTCGGTCGCTGGGCATTATACCTAACTCATCCCAAAGCTCATCAATACGCTGCTTGACAGACTCGTCCATAGTGATGGTGCGGCCCCATTCACGAGTGGTTTCGCCTTCCCATTTATGGGTGGCATCCATGCCCATTTTAGAGCCTAAACCAGAAACAGGTGAAGCAAAGTCGAGATAATCAATGGGTGTATTTTCTACTAACAAGGTATCCCGTGCTGGGTCCATGCGGGTGGTCATGGCCCATATTACATCCTTCCAGTCACGAGCATTAACATCATCGTCAGTCACAATAACAAACTTGGTGTACATAAACTGGCGTAGAAAAGACCAAACGCCCATCATTACTCGTTTAGCGTGACCTGGGTATTGCTTCTTCATGGTCACTATTGCCATGCGATAGGAGCAACCTTCAGGCGGCAGGTAAAAATCAGTAATTTCAGGAAACTGTTTTTGTAAAAGTGGCACAAAAACTTCGTTTAACGCCACGCCCAGTATAGCGGGTTCATCAGGTGGACGGCCGGTGTAAGTACTGTGATAAATAGGGTCTTTACGATGGGTAATACAGGTCACAGTGAATACAGGAAAACTATCCACTTCATTGTAATAGCCCGTGTGATCTCCAAAAGGGCCTTCGTCTGCCATGTCATCTGGGGCGATGTAACCCTCTAAAATGTATTCTGCACTAGCAGGCACTTGCAAGTCATTAGTCAGGCAGGTTGCCACTTCAGTTTTACTGTCACGTAATAGCCCTGCAAAGGCATATTCACTCAAGGTATCTGGCACTGGTGTGACCGCACCTAAAATAGTGGCAGGGTCGGCACCTAGGGCCACAGCGATCGGAAAGTTTTCGCCGGGATGAGCTATTTTCCATTCTCGAAAATCTAAAGCCCCACCTCGATGAGATAGCCAGCGCATGATTAAACGGTTCTTACCGATGACTTGTTGACGATAGATGCCTAAATTCTGGCGCTGTTTATTGGGTCCCCGAGTGATCACCAAAGGCCATGTAATTAACGGCCCTGCATCCTCTGGCCAACTGGTTTGAATGGGTAACTTACTCAGGTCTACCTCATCACCACGCATGACATATTGCTGGCATGGTGGCTTACTGATGAGCTTAGGGCTCATATGCAGAACTTTTTTATAGAGGGGTAGCTTGCCTAAGGCATCTTTAAAGCCTTTGGGTGGCTCTGGTTCTTTCAATGAGGCTAAAAGATGGCCTATATCGCGCAAACTTTCAACGCTTTCAGCCCCCATACCAAGGGCCACTCGTTTGGGTGTGCCAAACAAATTAGCTAATACTGGAGTATCGTAACCTTTAGGATTTTCAAACAGCAAGGCAGGCCCTTCTGCGCGCAGAGTACGATCGCAGATTTCGGTCATTTCGAGGTACGGATCCACCTCTGTCGTGATGCGCTTGAGTTCACCTTGAGCTTCCAAACCCGCAATAAAGTCACGGAGGTCTTTGTATTTCATGCTCATAGCCTACCTAACTCCATGACTTAAGCGAGTTACTTGCGCTTCATAGACATGAAGAACTCTTCATTAGTCTTGACGCCTTTAAGCTTATCCAATAAAAATTCAGTGGCTTGACCATCTTCCATTGGATCTAACAACTTACGCAAAATCCACATGCGTTGCAGTTCATCATCACGGGTTAATAATTCTTCCCGACGCGTCGATGATTTACGAATGTTGATTGCAGGGAAAACTCGACGCTCAGAGATCTTCCGGTCCAGATGGACTTCTGAGTTACCCGTACCCTTAAATTCTTCAAAGATCACTTCGTCCATTTTGGAACCCGTTTCAGTGAGAGCCGTCGCAATAATAGTTAAGCTGCCCCCTTCTTCAATATTTCGAGCGGCACCAAAAAAGCGCTTTGGACGTTCTAAAGCATGGGCATCTACACCACCTGTCAATACCTTGCCAGATGAAGGAATCACTGTATTGTAGGCACGTGCTAAACGAGTAATTGAATCTAACAAGATAATGACGTCTTTTTTGTGTTCTACCAAGCGCTTAGCTTTTTCTACTACCATTTCAGCGACTTGAACATGGCGTGAGGGTGGCTCATCAAACGTACTTGCGACCACTTCACCGCGCACGGAGCGCTTCATATCGGTCACTTCTTCTGGACGCTCATCGATGAGTAGCACAATCAAATGGCAATCTGGGTTATTACGGGTGATAGAGTGTGCAATATTTTGCAGCATCAAGGTCTTACCTGCTTTAGGCGGAGACACAATCAAAGCTCGCTGGCCTTTGCCCATGGGCGCTGTTAAATCAATGATACGAGCCGTTAAATCTTCACTGGAGCCATTACCCAGTTCCATGGTTAATCGCTCTGTTGGGAACAAGGGTGTTAAATTTTCAAATAACAGCTTGTGTTTAGCCTCCTCAGGAGGCCCAAAGTTAATGCTACTCACTTTGAGCAAGGCAAAGTATCGTTCACCATCTTTAGGTGGGCGAATCTTGCCATCTATGCTGTCACCGGTGCGCAGACTAAACCGACGAATCTGACTGGGTGACACATAAATATCATCAGGGCCTGCTAAATAAGATGCATCTGCAGAGCGCAAAAAGCCGAAACCATCTTGCAGGATTTCTAGCACGCCCTGACCAAAGATGTCTTCACCACTTTTCGCGTGACGTTTGAGAATGCTAAATATACAATCTTGTTTGCGTGATCGGGCGATGTTGTCAAGACCCATACTTTGGGCTATCTCGACCAATTCAGGCATAGTTTTAGTTTTTAATTCAGTTAGATTCATAGGTAGAGGCGCGCCAGTGCGCTGGGAGAGTAAATAAATTTAGTGGAGTCGAAAGGCTAAGTCAGCCCGTTTTCCAGCTGATAAGACGAAGAGTCACGCTGGAATGGACACAGTCTGTATCAAGCGGACACAAGAGTCAACTTTAAAATACACTCGCAAGACGATAATGTTCTATGGCAACATCGATATGACCCATTTTGTGTTGTAATCGGGCCATTTCTGCGTGGGCCTCTTTGCTCTCTTGTAAGGTAATACTGGCTTGTAAATAGTCTTGCGCTTTACCCCACAACTCCAAGCGCCTGCATAAGCGACCCAATGTAAGTTGCAACGCCGCACTATCTTTGGAGATATCCTGCCAGGCTTCAGCCTTTGCTAAGCTTTGTTGTAAATCAGCTAGGGGTAAATGTGCATACTCAAGCACCAACTCTTCCAGCCAAAGTCGCTTTAATATTTGTTCAATGAACTTTTGCGTATGGATGGCTGAATCACCTTCAATACGAGCCATTGCTTTAACGTAATTGATAATGCTTGGGCCATGATTAGTAATACTCTGTGGCGCTTTTTTCCATAGTGCTTGTAGCTCATCCAAACTACTTTGGGCGGCACTTCCTGCCTGCCTGTGGCTGTCACTGAAGGCCCGACCATAGGCTAATTGTTGCTGCTGAGCTAACTGCTCTTCACTCAATTGGCTGTAATTACCAACCACCTGCAACAAACTAATGAGCTGGGACCACATTTGTCGACGTTGCAACAGATCTAACAATAATTGATTAGCTTCCGCGTGCTGAGGGTTCAGCTTATGTAAACTTTGTAATGGGTCCAAAGCGCCTTCATCGTCACCTTGATAAAGGCAGATCTCAGCTAGCTCCAAATAGGCTAATTGTTGTGCTCCAGGGAAATCCACCACTAGTTTGTCTAGTACCGTCTTGGCCTCTGGTATCTTGCCCTGTCTGCCAAGCGCTCTTGCTAGCCCAGGCAACACCACTACAGGCTGACTGGTGGTTGGCGCAAGTTCGGCTAGCTTCTTTTCTGCCCGCACGTTCTGGCCATCTGCCAGAGCCAGCAGGCCTTGGCGGGTTTGCAACTGCATGCGTTTGATCCGACTCGTCTGCTGCCAGCTACCCAGCACCCTAAAAGGTAGATTTAATGCAATAATAAAGCGCAGGCTCAAAGACAGGGTCACAAATAACAAGACCACAGCAAACAATAACACCCACAAACTCATTTCTATACTGGTGTCACCCCATGCTAGCAACACATATCCAGGGTCTACATTAATTAACGTGCCCAGTCCGGCACCCCCTAGCAATACCAATAAAATAACGAGAAGTAAAAAACGCATGCTTTATTCTCCCACCAAAGGCTCAGTTGGGGTTTCATGCAAGGTGCTAATAAATGCCTGCAAAGCGGTCAGAGAGCCATTGATATTAGGCATATTTACCAATACCTTGACCTTTTCTAGGATCTCAATCTGAGTCAATATAGCTTGGGAAACCAAATCACTGGATCGGTAATACTGCCCTAGGAGCTGCTTTACGCTGACCAGGGATTGGTCATATATGGTTTGTTGGCGGCGCAACAGGGCGACTTGAGTTTGGCTTAATGCCATTTCAATGCGCATGCGCACCAATAGCTCGGCTGCTGGGGTGAGTAACTGTTGATCCTCTTGGGTACGAGACTGCACCTTGACCAGTTGTCTTAACTCGCCCCATACATTTGCACCCACGTGTTTAACACCTTGCCACATGGACTGTGCCCAATCGTTGGTATTCACTGATGCCGGCATAGCAGTTGACTGAGCATTAATTGGCACTATCTTCGGCACCAGGGTTAGGTCGCTCTGAGGTGGAATGAAAGTAAGCTGAGCGGCCAAACTAGAAAGGGCTGCAAGACTCGCGTAGACACCTTCAACATCCACACTTGGGACCAAAGAAAGCGCAGCTAGGTCTGCAGCAATTGCTCGCCTGATCCCATAAGTGCCGACTTGCTCACTATCTCTAATAATGATGTCCGCTGCTTTAAGCAAAGCAACAGCAGACTCACTCGCCTGCTCCATAGCTAAACGTTGGCTGGCCAGTCGTAACAGATATTCGGCCTCTGCCAGTTCCCACTGGGGTAATGCCTGACCCTCATCTAATTGATTTTTAGCCACCGCTTCTAGTGCTGAAACTAGAGCCTCATCCATGCGCGCTTGGTTATTTTCCAAGTTTGTTTGTTGCACGCTCATGGTGTCCAGTGCAACCTCGTTTGAAAGCCTTAAAGCATCTAGCTTTTTTGCCAACCCTTGTTGTTGCTGCTGCCAGTATTGTAAGTTGTCAGATTGACCACTTTGATCGTTTGTGAGGGCGGCTCTTTGTGATTGTGCTTGCCATTGCCAGTAACCTAGACCCGCCACCATAACAATGAGTAGCAACACTATGACCCATAACAGGCCAAACTTGACTTGGTTGGTGCGGCCCACAGGCTTTGTTTTTGCCACACTTGCTCTGTCTGCAGGTTTAGAAACTTTAGCCGTGGGAGCCGCTTGAGCCGTTTTAGGTGCCGGTGATTTTTTTTCTGAAGCGTGATCTAAAGCCTTATCTGACACCTTTTCAGGGGCGTTTTCAGTTGCGTTTTTAGGCCCATCTTGGTTGGCTTTACTTGAGTCTTGTGTCACTGCTTGAGCATCCTTTTTCAGCGGCCTAACGGCCTGCTATCACTATGCCTTGTAACTGTTTGGTAAGTTTGATTAAGGCACTTATTTCTGTATTTTCTGTACTAAAGTATCGCACATTGCTTGGTTACTAGCACTACCACTAGTGAGCAATACACGGTAGCCTAATATTTTAGCCTGTTCTGCCACTCGTGCACTGGGTAAAACTAATATCGTACGCTGTTTATCACACCAAGCTTGGTGACTTAGCAAGTGATCAAAATTAACTAATGTTTCACCACTTTGTAGTATCACCACTTGAGGAGCAAACTCATTTACACTCAGCATTCGCTCAGGATTAATTGCAGGTCTTTCTCGCTGGTAACATTGGGCATAATTGACCTTAGCCCCAGCTTTTACCAAAGCGTCAGAGAGTGTCTCTCGGCCACCACAACCGCGCACGATTAATACCTTTTGATGATTTTTGATGCGGGGTAATAATTCAGTCAGCAGATCTTCACTGGTATCACCCACATCAGGCTTGCCAGCCACAATACCTGCCGCCATTAATTGAGCTTGCGTAGCGTCGCCCAGAGCCCACCAGTTCACGCCATGAGGCCATTGGGGCCAATAATTCTCAGCCAAGTCGAGCCAATAGTTGCTAGCATTGGTGCTAGTCACAATAATATGGTCAAAATTATCCAAATCCATGGCCCACTGCTTACATTGCAAGCCATCCATTGATTGAGGATCCACAGGCACTATCTGCAAACAGGGCAGATGTTGCACCTCAAATTCATACTTGCGCAATAACTCGACCATTACCTTGGCTTGTGCCGTTGGTCGGGTCACCAACACCCTCATGCCTGTCATCACTTATTTACTGAGCATGGTAGATGGCCTGTAGGATTTTACCCGCACCTTGAGACAATAAGTCCTCTGCTGCAGCGATGCCTAGGCGTTCAGCATCCAATCTCGAGCCTCTAATTTCTGTGGTAATCACTTGACTGCCATCCACTTCACCCACCAAACCTCTCAACCAAAGCTGGTCTCCCTCCAACTCTGCAAAACAGGCTATCGGCACCTGACAGCCACCTTCTAAACGCTTATTCAGTGCTCGCTCAGCCATGACTCGATCAGCTGAATTTTGATCATGTAAAGGGGCTAACAATGCACGGGTCACTTTGTCATTTAGCCGACACTCAACACCGACTGCACCCTGCCCTCCTGCCGGTAAGCATTGCTCGTTAGTTAATCGACTTTGAATACGGTGTTGAAAATCAAGCCGCATCAAGCCCGCACTTGCGAGGATGATTGCATCGTATTGGCCCGCATCTAATTTGGCTAAGCGGGTATTCACGTTACCACGTAAGTCTAATAACTCAAGATCAGGCCGCAGCGCTTTAATTTGCAGTTGTCGACGCAGGCTAGAGGTGCCTACTTTAGCGCCGTGGGGCAGTTGGTCGAGGTGTTTGAAGTGATTGCTCACAAAAGCATCACTGGGATCTTCTCGTTCGCATATCACAGCCAAGCCTAAGCCTTGTGGAAAATCCATAGGTACATCTTTCATAGAATGCACCGCAATATCTGCTCGATCCTCCAGCATAGCCTGTTCTAGCTCTTTAACAAACAGACCTTTGCCGCCCACCTTTGCTAACGGCACGTCAAGTATTTTGTCGCCCTTAGTTTTCATGCCCAGTAGCTCAATAGTGAGATCTGGGTGGTGACGTTCTAACTCTGTCTTAATAAAATGGGCCTGCCAAAGGGCGAGTTGGCTTTCACGGGTGGCAATACGGAGGGTCGTCATAGGCGTCAATAACACGGTGAACAATTAATATTGTTCATATTGTATCAAATTGCTCTGCTATAGACGCCATGATCATGCTGATTTATTGATCCGTAGTAGGTAAAATAGGGCTTCAGCCATTCTATTAATATTAAGATCAATTTTATGCCTACTGATTTACCTTCCAATATTGAAAATCCTCGCCGTATTCGCAGTTTTGTAAAACGTGCAGGTCGCATGACCCCTTCCCAAGAGCATGCTTTGGAAAACTATTGGGGGTTTTATGGATTAGAAGTCAGTCAGGGGCCGTTAAATTTTACTGAACTGTTTGGCAATGACCACCCCGTGATTATGGAAATCGGTTTTGGTATGGGTGATTCCCTATCCACCATGGCTGCCACCATGCCAGAGAACAATTACATTGGCATTGAAGTCCATCGACCAGGCGTGGGCCGCTTACTCAACAACCTAGCCACCCAAGAGCTCAGTAACGTCCGGGTTTTTTGTGATGACGCTATTGATGTCATGGCCCAGTGTATTGCAGATGAAAGTTTAACTGGTGTGCAACTATTTTTTCCAGACCCGTGGCATAAGAAAAAGCATAACAAGCGCCGTATTGTGCAACCCAAGTTTGCCCAAGATATTCGTCAAAAACTATCTATTGAAGGTGTATTTCATATGGCTACTGATTGGCAGCCTTATGCAGAGCACATGATGGAAGTGATGGAACCTGCTGAAGGCTATAGCAATAGAGCAGGCCATGAACAATATTCACCACAACCAGATTTTCGACCTAGCACCAAATTCCAGCGCCGTGGCGAAGGAAAGGGGCATGGGGTTTGGGATTTGATGTATAGCAAAAAAAGCTAGTCCCAAAAACTGATCCATCAAAGCTTGAGCTTAGCTATTTTCGAAGCGCTCCTTGTTAGGGGCTCATTATCGGCCAGTCAGCCGCATCTACAGAGTCCAGCGGTGGTGCATTTTTATCAGCGCCCCAGTATTTAATAAAGAGCTGTTTCGGATCATAAGTTTGAGTTTGTTTAGCCAAGTCAAAACGCCTATGACCCCGAGGGTCTGCACCCACGCCCGCAAGGTACTGCCAGTTACCCCAATTAGAAGCGACGTCATAGTCAACTAATTGCTGCTCCATGTAAGCTGCCCCATAGCGCCAGTCCAAGCCCAATTCATGCACGAAGCAACTGGCCACCAACTGGCGACCACGATTACTCATATAACCTGTGGCCTTGAGCTGCCTCATACAGGCATTCACGATAGGGTAAGGGGTGTTGCCATGACACCACTTTTGGAAACGCTCAGGGTAGAAGCTAGTATTGGGTTTGCTACTTTTTATACCCTTGGCACTAAAAAGGTGAACACCATAATGGTGTGCATACCACTGATAATACTCCCGCCACAGTAGCTCAAAGTAAATCCAATAAGTTGAGTCATTAGCTTCTATATCACGCTCATATTGGCGCAAGCAGTCAATCACTCGCCGCACTGATAGACTTCCATTTGCCAGCCATGGGGAAAATTTGGTGGAATAATCCTTGCCATCAAGGCCATTGCGAGTCTGTTTATAATGGCTGGCTAGGCTCGAGTCAAAATAACCCTGTAGATGCAAACGCCCCTGTTGCTCGCCACCCTCAAACAATGGAGCTTGAGTCACAGCCATTGACTTTGGCAGTGGGGGTATTGGAGTTACTGGGCTAGGGGGCATGATTTTAAGTGGGGGCAAGGGGGATTGAATCGATAGAGGCTCAACAAGTTTACGGAACTTAGAGAAGGAGGTTGGCAACTCTGTGAGTTCAAAAGGCAGGTCTGATTGGGTAAACAATGTATGACTGGCAAGGCGCTTAAATTCGATAAAAGGGTAACGCTTAGCTAGACGCTGCCAAAGTTGCTTTTCGTAATAACCCGCATTTTCACTCGCATAAATGTGGCCGATATTATGCTGAGTAATGAGCTGAGGAATAATATCAAGGGCAGACTCAGTCGTGACCATGAGCCCCTGATCAAGTTGTTTAAGACTATTATGCAAGTCGTTGATCGATGTAAACAAAAACTGCTGGCGATGAGCTGATAAATTACTTGGAGCACGCAAGCTTGAAGGTGGCTGCTTGGGATCTAGGCAGTAAAGACAAATTAATTGATCAACCTCAGAAGCAGCCAGTGCTAAAGCTGGGTTGTCATCAAGACGTAAATCATTACTAAACAGAAATAAGCCAATCTGTTGGTTCATCGATACTCACCTATATATAAATGCTTCAATACAGCACGGGTTAGCTCAAGTTAATACTGCTCAGGGGCTAGAACATAAACCTTTTTTGAACCACCTGAGCAAAAAAATTGGTCAATCTGACTAAACTACTTTTGCCTCGACTGGGCGCACACTTAGGGTTAGCATACTTAATCATTATCATCATTTGCGGCGAATCGATCAATCATGACTCCTGCTATAAACCAACTCATTCGCTTAGGTGTGCACCATAAGTTACATGAATATATCCACGATCCAAAGGCTGCATCTTATGGCACCGAAGCTGCAGAAAAATTAGCGGTTAATGCACACCGAGTATTTAAGACATTAGTCGTAGACACTGGTCAAAATATTTTGGCTGTGGCGATACTGCCAGTCAATCAACAGCTCAATTTAAAACTCGTTGCCAAGGCCCTTAACGTTAAAAAGGTGACCATGGCAGATCCAGTTATGGTCAACCGCTGCACTGGATATGTACTCGGTGGTATTAGTCCTGTGGGACAAAAGCGAGCACTAACAACAATTATTGATGCCAGCGCAAATGCGCAGAAAAGTGTTTATGTAAGTGGCGGTCGCAGGGGCTTGGAGATTGAGCTTACGGCTTATGATTTAAGCAGGGTAACCAATGGCTCATTTGCAGTAATCACTTAACCCAAGACGATCCCTTGAGTGGCTTTGGTCGTAGAAATTTAAGTTTTATTCCTATAAACCCTCGACCCTCGACCCTCGGCCCTCAGCCCTCGAAACTAGTCAGTAAAGGTGACATAACTTGGCGCTAAATCGACCACCTGCGCGCTCATAGATGCGGAGGTAATACCCAGATCAATTAAACCCTGTACAATCATGTTACTTAATTGTTGCTTTTGCTCAGCATTGCGGCCAGCTTTAATGTGTGACGTGGCATGGATAAATCGGTCTGAACCTGTTCCTGAAATATGATGGTCATAACCTGTACAACGCACCTTAATGTGATCTGTATCAAACAACCCAGACTTCACATGGGCATCAAACACACAACGTAACAATTGATCTGGGGTGACACTGCTGCTCAACTGGTTTGCAATTTCTATAACGCAATGTGGCATGTTAGAGTCCTAATGAATATTTAATTAGTGGTACTGGGCACTTTGATCATGCACCGCATCCACAAATGTTTTAGCACTTTCTGGGTCTACAAATTGATGAATGCCGTGACCCAAATTAAAGACATGACCATCATTGCTACCAAAATCTGCCAAAATACGGCCTACTTCGGCTTGGATAGTGGGTGCATCTGCATATAAAACACTCGGGTCCATATTGCCTTGCAAAGCGACTTTACTGCCAACACGACTGTGGGCTTGGCCCACTTCTATCGTCCAATCTAAACCCAGAGCGTCAGCTCCTGTAGCGGCCATTTTTTCTAGCCACTGGCCACCGTTTTTAGTAAACAAAATAATGGGCACAGGGCGACCCTCAGATTCACGGGTGAGGCCATTAACGATGCGTTGCATATAATCCAATGAGAAAGTTTGGTAGCAAGGACCACTCAATACACCACCCCAAGTATCAAAGATCTGCACTGCTTGAGCGCCCGCTGCAATTTGGGCATTCAAGTAGGCAATCACTGAATCAGCCAATACGCTAAGCACTTGATGCAGTAACTCTGGGGTTGAATACATCATCGCTTTGATATGGCGAAAGTCTTTACTAGAGCCGCCTTCAATCATATAAGTCGCCAAAGTCCAAGGGCTACCAGAAAATCCAATTAACGGCACGTCTCCAGACAAAGCACTGCGAATGGTGCTTACCGCGTTCATGACATAACCCAAGTCCGTATCCATATCTGGCACTGTTAGGGCTGCAACGTCTGCTTCTGTGCGCACTGGCTTTTCAAACTTAGGGCCTTCACCTGTCTCAAAATAAAGCCCAAGACCCATTGCATCTGGAATTGTGAGGATGTCTGAGAATAAGATGGCCGCATCTAAGTCATAGCGGCGTAAGGGTTGAAGGGTAACCTCGCACGCAAAATCTGCGTTTTTACAAAGGCTTAAAAAGTCGCCTGCTTCAGCTCTTAAGGCACGGTATTCTGGTAAGTAACGACCTGCTTGTCGCATCATCCATACCGGGGTTGCGTCCACAGGTTGGCCCATAAGAGCACGAAGAAATCGATCGTTTTTTAATTCAGGTTTGGCGGCGTTCATGGGGCAATAGGGCCTTGAGGCGAGATAGTAAACATTGGAGCTTATGATATAGATGACCTGCCTAATTGTCACGGATTGTGGCAATTAAGCAGGCCTTAAGGCGTCTTTAATCAGGTTTTACTTTAGCGTTCGTTGGCGGCCCTACACTTGGAGAAAATCTAAAATTCCATCTGCTGCTCTTCGACCTTCATCAATCGCCGTGACGACTAGATCCGAACCCCGAACCATGTCACCCCCAGCAAATATTTTTGCATTGGTGGTTTGAAAAGCGTAAGTTTTAGCCGCTAAGTCAGCACTACGTTGGACTTGTATACGGTCTAACTTATCCAGCTCAACTCCTGCATCAGTCATCCAAGGCATTGGATTTGGGCTAAAACCAAAGGCTACAATCACTGCATCTGCAGCAATAATTTCTTCACTTCCTGCCACTGCCACAGGCCGACTGCGACCATTTTCATCAGCTTCACCAAGCTCAGTTGTGATTAGCTTAACGCCTGTGACTTTGCCATTTTCACCCATGACTTCGACAGGTGAGCGGTTAAACAAAAACTCCACACCTTCTTCTTTGGAGTTTGCTACTTCCTTAAACGAGCCGGGCATATTGGCTTCGTCACGACGGTAAGCGCAATAAACGTTAGCCGCAGCTTGGCGAATGGCCGTGCGGTTGCAGTCCATAGCCGTATCACCACCTCCTAAAACCACTACTTTCTTACCTTTCAAATCAATAAAATCATCTGGTGATTTTTCAAAGCCCATACGTCGATTGATGTTGGAAACCAAATAAGGCAAAGCTTCATGCACCCCTTCTAAATCCTCACCTGGAAAATCGCCCCGCATGGATTTGTAGGTACCCATGCCCATAAATACGGCATCGTACTCTACCATCAGCTCATCTAGGGTGATGTCTGTACCTATTTCTACATTGAGCTTAAACTCAATACCCATGCCTTCAAAGATTTCACGACGTTTGGCCATTACAGGCTTTTCTAGTTTGAACTCTGGAATACCAAAGGTGAGTAATCCTCCAATTTCTGGATATCGATCAAATACTACAGATGAAACACCATTGCGTGTTAATACGTCTGCACAAGCTAGGCCTGCAGGACCCGCACCAATGACAGCCACTTTTTTGCCAGTCTCAACGACATGGCTAAGATCTGGTGTCCAGCCCATAGCAAAGGCAGTGTCAGTAATGTATTTTTCTACCGAACCAATAGTTACTGCGCCAAAACCATCATTGAGTGTACAAGCACCCTCACATAGTCGATCTTGTGGGCACACCCGGCCACACACTTCTGGCAAGGAGTTAGTTTGGTGACATAACTCCACAGCTTCGAGAATGTTGCCTTCAGAAACCAGCTTAAGCCAGTTAGGAATGTAGTTGTGCACTGGGCACTTCCATTCACAGTAGGGGTTACCACACTCTAAACATCGGTGAGCTTGGGGCTTAGCTTCGACCTCAGTGAATGGTTGGTAGATTTCAGCAAACTGGCGTTTCCGTACATTATGATGCACTTTTACAGGATCTTGTCGTCCGACGTCGATGAATTGAAAGTGATTGTCTAATCGTTGAGCCATAGTGACCTCGTATGCTTAGTAATATGTTTCTAAAAACCGTCGTTTATTCTGTCTTGGTTCGAGTGTTAGTCATGAGTTGCTGCAAGTTTGCAGCTTTGGGTTTCACTAACCAAAACTTACTCACATAGTCTTCAAAATGATTGCTTAGCTCTTTACCCCAGCGACTACCCGTGGCTGCAGAAAAATCTTGCAGTACCCTACGCAAGTAACTGCGATACTCTTCCATATGCTCACCACGAATACGGTGAATCTCGACCAACTCGCTGTTGTACTTGTCTACAAAAGTACGATCTACGTCTAGTACAAAGGCAAAACCACCCGTCATGCCCGCTCCAAAGTTATACCCTGTAGCACCAAGCACAGTAACCACACCGCCAGTCATGTACTCACAACAATGGTCGCCAGCACCCTCGATTACCGCGTGGGCTCCCGAATTACGCACGGCAAAGCGTTCACCTGCGCAACCCGCAGCCATAACACTGCCACCCGTTGCACCATATAAGCAAGTATTGCCCATAATAGAAGTAATGTTTGATTTAAAACTAGAGCCTTTAGGCGGATAAATGACAAGTTTACCACCGGCCATTCCCTTACCCACATAATCGTTGGCATCACCTTCTAAGTACATGTTCAAACCACCAGCATTCCATACACCGAAACTTAAACCTGCAATGCCCTTGAGATGCACTTCTAGTGGGTGCGCCGACATACCATGGTTACCGTGGATTTTAGCAATAGCACCGGAAACTCGAGCCCCAACCGAGCGATCACAGTTAGTGAGGTCGAACTTAAACTCACCACCTTTTGAGTGGATAATTGCATCTTCCATTTGCGCCAACATCAGTTGGTTCATAGTGCCTGGGTCATAGGGTTGGTTATTATCCACCTGAACCGTATGAGGTTGGCTAGGGTCAATGCCAGCCTGACTCAAGAGAGGCGATAAGTCTAAGTTACGTTGTTTGGCAGTGACGCCGCCACCCACTTCTAAAAGCTCTGTGCGGCCCACTAATTCCTCAATACTACGCACACCAAGTTCGGCCATCACCTCTCTAGTTTCTTCAGCAATAAAGGTGAATAAATGTTTCACCATGTCGACAGTTCCACGAAAATGGTGGTCGCGCAGTTGTTGATTTTGAGTGGCAACACCAGTGGCGCAGTTATTAAGGTGACAAATACGTAAATACTTACACCCTAACGCAACCATAGGTAAGGTTCCAAAGCCAAAGCTTTCAGCACCTAACATGGCAGCTTTCACGACATCGACACCCGTCTTGAGACCACCATCTGTTTGCACTCTGACTCTGCCACGCACCCCGTTGCCCCGCAAAGACTGGTGAGCATCGGCAAGGCCTAACTCCCAAGGTGATCCAGCATAGCGAATAGAGGTCAGCGGGCTAGCCGCCGTGCCCCCATCATGACCAGAAATAGTGATCAGGTCTGCATAAGCTTTGGCAACACCTGAAGCAATAGTTCCCACGCCAGGGCGGGACACCAACTTCACTGAAACCAGTGCGTCTGGATTAACCTGTTTCAAGTCAAAGATAAGTTGCGCCAAATCTTCAATCGAATAAATGTCGTGATGCGGTGGAGGTGATATCAAGGTCACGCCCGGCACAGAGTATCGCAAGGTAGCAATGAGGTCATTGACCTTACCCCCAGGAAGTTGCCCACCTTCTCCGGGTTTAGCTCCTTGAGCCACTTTTATTTGCAATACTTCAGCACTCACCAAATAAGCGGGAGTTACGCCAAAGCGGCCCGAAGCTATTTGTTTAATTTTGGAACGTTTATTGGTTCCATAACGCGCTGGATCTTCGCCACCCTCACCTGAGTTGGAGCGACCACCTAATTCATTCATGGCCATCGCTAAAGCTTCGTGGGCTTCAGGTGATAAAGCGCCAAGAGACATCCCTGCACTATCAAAACGCTTGATTACCTCGCTTATAGGCTCTACCTCACTGATGTCTATAGACTGAACCGACTTAAGTTTGAGAAGGTCACGTAAAGAGGCTACCCCCCTTTCATTGACCAGCCTGGCATACTTTTTATACACCGCATAATCACCTGTTTGCACAGCCATTTGCACCGTAGTCACGATATCTGGGTTATATGCATGATATTCGCCACCATGCACGTATTTGAGTAAACCACCTTGTTGAATTGGCTTGCGACTAATCCACGCTTCTGCGGCTAAAGCCCCTTGGTCCAACTCAAAATCAGAGAACTGGGCCCCTTCAATACGACTAGCAACGCCGTGGAAACATAAATCCACAATTTTGCTACTCACCCCAATGGCTTCAAACAACTGGGCACCACGATAAGAAGCTATAGTGGAGATACCCATTTTGGACATAATCTTGAGTAGGCCCTTATTGATGCCTTTACGATACGATTTATGGCATTCCGTTGGATCACCAATAATTTCGCCCGAGGCGATCATGTCGTTTATAACCCGGTAACTCAGATAAGGGTAAACTGCTGTCGCTCCAAACCCAATCAATACGGCAAAGTGATGGGAATCCCTTGCACTGCCGGTATCGATCACAATGTTCGCATCACAGCGTAACCCGGTGTTGGTGAGGTGGTGATGAACAGCACCCGTAGCCATTGCTGCCGGAATTGGGAGCTTGCCTTTTTCAATCTCACGGTCACTTAAAACCACAACACCGATACGCTTACGCACAGCTTCTTCGGCTTGCTTACAAACCGACTTAATCGCAGCCTCTAAGCCCACACTTGGCTCATAATTTAGATTGATAATCTGCACCTTAAAACCCGGTACATTCATGTGCAACAAGCTCGTATATTTGCTGGCTGACAATATGGGTGAGCCAAGGACAATGCGCTTGGCAAGTTCTGGCCCTTCTTGAAAGATATTACGCTCTTTGCCTAAGCAAGTTTCCAAAGACATGACCACAGCTTCGCGCAGGGGATCTATCGGTGGGTTAGTTACTTGGGCAAACTGCTGACGAAAATACTCATACACACTGCGAACACGGCTAGATAATACGGCCATAGGCGTATCATCACCCATAGACCCCACTGCTTCTTGGGCACTTTCTGCTAAGGGACGAATGACTTGATCACGCTCTTCAAAAGTCACCTGATACATTTTCATGTGCTGCTTAAGTTCAGCTTCAGTAAAGTCCTCAAAGCATTGCTCTTCGTCCAAGGTGCCCTCTAAACGAATAGCTGACTTTCGCAACCACTTTTTGTAGGGTTGAGAGGCTTTTAGACGATCATCAATATCTTTAGTATGCATGATTTCGCCAGTATGAGTATCCACTGCCAAAATTTGTCCAGGGCCCACACGGCCTTTAGCCACTACATCTAGGGGATCATAGTCAAAGGTGCCAATTTCTGAAGCAGTGACTAAATAATCATCTTTCGTCATGACCCACCGAGAAGGGCGCAACCCGTTGCGATCAAGCAAACATACGGCATACCGACCCGTGTTTAATACCATACCAGCTGGGCCGTCCCAAGCTTCCATATGCATAGAATTGTATTCATAAAAGGCACGTAATTCTGGATCCATTAGCTCATCGTTTTGCCAAGCTGGGGGCATGATTAAGCGCAGGGCACGGAAAACATCCATGCCACCCAACACCATTAATTCAAGCATATTATCCATACTAGATGAGTCAGAACCCGTGGTATTTACCACACCTTCAAGTTCTTGAAGTTCTGGAATCAATGGAGTAGCTAATATGTTTTGGCGTGCTTTCGCCCAGTTTCGGTTACCTTCAATAGTATTGATTTCACCATTGTGGGCTAGGAAACGAAAGGGTTGAGCTAAAGGCCACCGGGGCAGCGTATTAGTAGAGAAACGTTGGTGAAAGGTACAAATGGCGGTAGTCAAAGACGGATCACCTAAATCTTTATAAAATACCGGCAAATCTACCGGCATCATCAGTCCTTTATAAGAAACCACGCGATGAGACAGACTGCAGACGTAAAAGTCTTCATCTGCTGTTAAGGCATACATGGTCGTTTTACGCGCCACGAGTAACCGCGCTTCTAATACTTCCCCACGCAGGCCAGGGCTATTAACAAACACTTGTTCAATTCGAGGCTGGCACTGCGCACCAATAGGCCCAAGACAGGCGGCGTCTACAGGGACTTCACGCCATCCGACAAGTTCTAAACCATTATCTTCAATGGCTTGATTTAACACATTGCGAGAATGAGCGGCCTTATCTTCATCTTGCGACAAAAATACCATGCCCACACCATAGGACTCTGCAAGTTCTTCTGAGAAGTTATCCAGTGCTACCTGCCGCATAAAATGATCTGGCATCTGCAGCAACAAACCACACCCGTCGCCCGTCTTGCCATCAGCCGCTATACCACCGCGGTGAGTCATGCAAGTCAGAGACTCGATGGCCTTTTGTAATAAATCATGACTAGGATCACCATGCATATGGGCGATAAGACCAAAGCCACAGTTATCTTTAAATTCTTTGGGATTAAAAAAGCCAGCGTTCATCAGTGTCTCTCTCGCTAATCTGGATGACAATAAAGCCACCACGGGTGTTAACAAGTGCCAAAGAAACTGCCGCAAAATGAAACAAGAGTCAGTAGGACACTTGCTGTAATCAAAAACTCTTATTAGAGCTTATAGATATATCTAATCAACAAATGGAAGAACATCCTACATGAGAAAACCACAGCTAACAAATTATTTTGGCTATAAATGGCATAAATACCTACACAATTGGCGACGATCGCCGAATTTGTAAAAGTTATTCACCACTTGTGTTGAATTTATTACGAATCTGCTGTTGAATTTTTGATACAGGTCGAGCCCAAGGCTTTTGATTCTGCAAGGCTGCGGGTAATGATGAGATGGCACTTCTGGCAACCTTAGAGCTAGCATAGTTTCCTACAAGCAACATAAACCATGGCTTACCACCCCTTTCTAATTGAAGAATGTAGTGCGGTTGCGTGAATTTTCTGCCCTTCACAAATGCTTCTATGGTCGTTTCCAAGCGTGCTCCAAGAATCTGCAAACTGTAACGATCGCTGGGTAACTTTAGTAAGGCTGCAAAGCTATAGGGCTGCTTCGTTGTGGAGGTTACTAAAGGCCACACTTCTAACTCTGGTATTGATACCACGGCCTCAGTTTGCGCTGGTGGGGCTGGTGGGGCTGGTGAATCCAGTTTAGGCTTGTTGTCTGGGGTGATTGTCACCTGAACATCTGGCTCTAGCAAAGGTTTTTGTAAGCTTTCTATTTTAGGCTCAAGGGTTACATTTTGTGATGCTAATGACAGCTCAATGGGTTCCAAAGGTGGCAGCGCCTGCGCGATGGGGTCCTCTTCTAAGACCCCTTTTAGTGACTCTTCTAATGACTCTTCTTGTGATTCTTCCAACACCTCTATCACTGGCTGAACATCTACTTCATTTTGTAACGCCAGCAGCTGTGAAGGTTCATCGTTCATTAGCCAAATACCTGCCAATACCACCACTACAATAATAGTGGTGGCTATGTGCAGCCATGGCAAGCCTGATTGCTGCCCAAAACTACCCTTATTGAGGGCTTTGTTGACTAACATATTAAGGTAACCTGGATTACCTTTTGCCAGCTGGTGTAATTGTAATAATTGGATAGGGGCTAGGCTATGACTAATACCGATCAACTGCAAACGTTGACGCAAATAGTCTGCACTTTCTTCTTGGCTAAAAGGTGCAAGCACAAGATGATAAAAGCGTTCTTGTCTAAGCTCTGCGAACTGAGGCGCTTCAATGCGCTCTACTACACTATGATCAGCGCATAGGATCACATGTGGACGAGAGTCTATTTTAGCGCTGCGAGGCAATAAATTAGCCAGCAGCTCTAAAGCATCTTCGTCTAAACACTGAGCATTATCCACTACCACCAACAGCACTTCTTTTTGCAAAGTTAACTCTTGTGCCAATTCTTGTATGGCCAGAATGCTCTCTTCTAGGCTGGCATGATTAGGGATCTGCAAGGGTAACTGTTGGGCTAATTGACGGACCACCCAAGGTGCAGTAACCCACTCATCTAAAACTAAATGTACAATACAGGCGTCAGCAGGTTGCACACGTAAAAATTGTTCAATAAAAGTTGTTTTTCCAGCACCTGAAGGCGCACTGATCAGGACTAAATAATCAGAAAAGTGACTTAAATGCAGCAATGTGTCTAATTGCCGGCTACGGGCTTTGGCTTGATATTCAAAGGTCTCTAAATTGGTGCTTTGGGACGTTTCTTCCTGTTGATTCAATTGATCAACATACGCGCTGTAGGCGAGGTCAAGGTTACCAGCAGTGGGGAGTTTATGGACGGACGGACTCACAGTCTTAACCTCCTATACTGTCATGGGCTGATCAAAGGTTTGCAGGAGCATATCGCTTCCAAAGTCTGATGTGACTATCGCTTCACCCAGTTGTCTTAGCAGTATTAAGCGAATCGTACCATCGGTCACTTTTTTATCCACCTGCATATGCCTGAGGTAGGTATCTGCTTGCATTTTTTCTGGGCCCCAAAAAGGCAACCCAGACGCTTGCAATAGGCGCTGGATGCGTTGCAGTTGTGCCTCTGAAATCCATCCCAAGCGACAAGATAAATCTGCTGCCATCGCCATCCCAGCGCCCACGGCTTCGCCGTGCAACCAATTACCATAACCCATTTCTGTTTCTATGGCATGGCCAAATGTATGACCAAAGTTGAGCAACGCACGTTGACCCTGTTCACGCTCATCAGCAGCCACAATATGAGCCTTGCATGCGCATGACTGGTAGATGGCTTTGCTGATTAGATGAGGCGTTAGTTCGAGTAGGCCAGTAATATTATGTTCTAGCCAAGCAAAAAATTCTGGTTCAGCAATAAGCCCATACTTAATGACCTCAGCTAGGCCTGCAGATAATTCACGAGCAGGTAAAGTTTGTAGGGTTTGGGTATCGATAATCACACATTGTGGCTGATGAAAGGCGCCAATCATATTCTTACCAAGAAGGTGATTAACACCAGTTTTTCCACCCACAGAGGAATCTACCTGTGATAATAACGTCGTCGGAATCTGTATAAAATTGACCCCACGCTGATAGGCTGCCGCCGCGTAGCCCGCCATGTCACCAATAACTCCACCCCCTAGGGCGATTATGGTCGTCGTGCGATTATGGCGCTGCTGCAGCAAATGATCCCAAATCAAACTCACCGTCTCAAGATGCTTGTGTTGTTCACCATCCGAAAGCACCACAGTGTCAGTTTGTAGGCCATCAATGTGGAGGCTGTCTAATGTTTTTAATATGCTTGGTAAGTAAAGTGACGCAATGGTGTCATTGGTCACAATCAAGACTTGTTTACCAGTAATATGCTGACGCAGCAACTGCGCATGCTGCAATAACCCACTACCTATGTAAATCGGATAGCTTCGATCACCTAGTTCAACAGATAATATGTGTTGGGCAGCGGTCATTGGGGGTTATCGTCCATAACAGCCTTAAATTAGACTGGAAAATTTATAGGGAGCGGATCGCTTCAATTTGTTTAATAATTTCTGCCACTAATAAGCGCGGATTTTGAGCACCTGTAGCCACTTGTATATCAGCTGTTTCTTCGTATAAGGCATGTCGATGAGCGAACAAATCTCGTAGCACTTGTTTAGGATCTTCGCTTTGTAGCAAGGGCCGATTTTTATCTTTTGAAGTGCGCTCAAGCTGCTGCTCGACGGTAGCAAATAAATACACCACCGTGCCACGAGCAGACAAGTGTTGACGGTTTTCAGATAACTCCACCGCCCCACCACCTGTAGCCATGACTAAATCTCTATGTTCAGTCAACTCAGAAATCATGTTAGCTTCGCGCTTACGGAACCCTGCCTCACCTTCAACATCAAAAATCCAAGGAATATCCGCGCCTGATCTTTCCTCAATTTCTCGGTCAGTATCTAAAAACTCTAGCTTTAGCTCGCGTGCGAGTTGACGACCAATGGTGCTTTTACCAGCACCCATGGGGCCAATTAAAAATATATTCACAATGAAATTCCTTTTAGGAACAGCAACAACAAAACCCGGTCGTCTAGCACTTAATGCCCACTGCCGGGTGGATGATTTAAATTATGGGGACTTAGCATAATATAATCAAGGGGTAACTATGCGGGGAGTTACAAAAACCAACAACTCTAATCGCTCAGTCCCTTGTATATGCTGTTTAAACCACTGCCCAACCAAGGGGTGCCCTGAAAGTGCAGGACTAACGAGTAAACGGTCTAATTGCTGTTGATAGAGCGCGCCACCTATTACCAAGGTTTGTCCGAACCCTGCAACCGCCCTCGTTTGCAATATATGGGTATTGAGTGCCAGTTGGCCATTAGGCAATAGGTCACCAATAGAATCTTGCACCACCACTAAGTCTAACTGGACCTGATCCATGGGCAGCACCCTTGATGTCACTGTTAAACCCAATACCGCCCGCTTCCATTCTTGCTCTGGTCCATTGTCAGTAGCGACCAAATAGGGCACTTCTTGACCCGTTTGAATACTGCCTGCATAACCTTCTAGGACTAATATTTGGGGCTGTGCCAAGGTTAACACCAAACCTCTAGCCTCTAACGCTGCCAAGTCTACTTATGGTCTGGCTAATAAAGTCTTGCCACGCCGCTGGGACTTGAATGGGGGGCAGCAGTTGCGCCCATAGGCAACGAAAAACACCACTGCCCCAATAGTTCTTGATCTGTGGGAATATTGGCTTTATTGGCAAACCTTAACAGCACAGCTCGCAGGTGATCAGCTTGCCAATCGATACCCAAAACAAAGGGTTTTATCCTAAGTCTCGTTAAGAGTGTTAACATTGTCCCCATCCTTGGGTGGCTAAACTATATATTTCTTATATACTTCCGCTGGGTTCGTTTAATTCATTTCCATTATTGCCTAGAGTTAAAGCATAGCATGTCATTAATAAGTCGCCTTTTTAAATGGACTTTTATACTAGGAATCGTTGCGACTATAGCCATTTTGGCGGTCACCTGGTTTTACCTTGTGCCGCGCTTGCCTGACGTGAATAGCTTAAGGGATTACCACCTGCAAACGCCCTTAAGAGTCATGAGCCGCGATGGTAAATTAATTTCAGAATTTGGTGAGCAGCGTCGCATTCCTTTAAGTATTGACCAAGTTCCACAACTTTACATTGACGCCTTACTGTCAGCCGAAGATGAGAATTTTTATAGTCATTACGGTGTCGACCCTAAAGCACTTTTAAGAGCCGCCGTGCGCATGGTTCAAGCAGGTGGAAAGATCCAAGGGGGCGGTAGCACCATCACCATGCAGGTCGCGCGTAATTACTTGTTAACCCTTGACCAAACTTTTATCCGCAAATTTAATGAAATACTTTTATCGTTTCAGATTGAGCAAGAGCTCAGTAAAAAACAGATTTTAGAGATGTACTTTAACAAAATGTTTATGGGTCACCGAGCTTATGGAATAGAGGCCGCATCACATGTTTATTACGGACGTTCGATCAGCGAGCTAGACCTGCCCCAGTTAGCCATGCTGGCAGGGCTTTATAAAGCGCCATCAAAATATAACCCAATTTCTAATCCGACTCGGTCCAAAATTCGGAGGGATTGGATATTAGGCCGTATGTTAAAGCTCAATTATATCCAACAAGAGCAGTTTGAAGCGGCCATCATGACGCCGATCACGGCCCGTTTTCATAGCTTAAAACCAGAAACTTCTGCGTCTTATGTTGCTGAGATGGTGCGCAGTGAGTTATTTGATGCCTTTCCTATTGAAGATGTCTACACCGGTGGTTATCGGGTTTACACCACCATTGATAGCAAACTGCAAGATGCTGCGCAGTTAGCGGTACAAACAGGCTTATTGGCCTATGATAGGCGCCATGGGTATCGTGGAGTAGAAAAAAACCACGGTCCAAACGTCAATGCCGAAGAAGCCGAAAAACTCCTCAATAGAACACCTGTTTTTGGCCCCTTGCAACCAGCAATCGTACGCCGAGTTGACGAGGAATCAGCCCAGTTGCTGCTGCGTTATGGCCAAATCATCACCATTAATTTTAGTGATATGAGCTGGGTCAAGCCGCGACTCTCAATCAATAGCTTGGGTCGTGCTCCAGACAATATCAGCCAAATACTTAGTCCTGGTGACCAAGTTAGGGTGCGCCAAGCCGACGATGATGCCAACGTTTGGTACTTATCACAGGTACCTGATGCTCAAGGTGCCTTAATTGCCTTAGATCCAAAAGATGGGGCCATGATTGCCCTCGTTGGTGGATTTGAATACTTGCATAGTAAATTTAATAGAGCCACCCAAGCCCTGCGTCAACCTGGATCAAATTTTAAACCCATTGTTTACTCAGCGGCTTTAGAACAAGATTTCACCGCCGCTACTTTGATCAACGATGCACCTGTCGTGTTTAATGACGCGAGCCTCGAGGGCTCATGGCGCCCAGAAAACTACAGCGGAAAGTTCTTCGGTCCAACCCGATTGCGCAAAGCCCTCTACAAATCACGTAATCTTGTTTCTATTCGCATCTTGCGCGAGATTGGTATCAAATCAGCCATTAATTATGCCACGCGATTTGGTTTTAAGCCGCAGCAGTTACCCCGTAACTTGTCCCTAGCTTTGGGCAGTGCTAGCGTGCCGCCCATCGACGTGGCCACAGCATACGCAAGCTTCGCTAACCAAGGCTACCAAGTGAAGCCCTATTTTATAGAGCGCATTGAAGATAGCCTGGGCAAAGTCCTATACCAAGCTCAACCTACGACCGTATGCCCTAACTGCGACTATGTCAGACACACCGATGATGTTGACCTAGATCAGTCAGAAGATAACCAAACAACTGTTATTAACGATGTGGCCATCGTGGCTCTAGACCAAGCTCTAGATCAAGAAGATGCGCAGCAAATTACTGAGTTAGTGCGTCCCGTGACTCATTTACCCATTGCCCCACGAATCATGGACGAACGGGTTAATTATATTATGCATACTATCTTGCAAGACGTGGTAAAAAAGGGCACCGCTCGTAAAGCTAAAAAACTCAACCGTGATGACCTCGCAGGAAAAACAGGCACCACCAATGACCAAAAAGATGCTTGGTTCTCTGGTTATGTAGACGCTATGGTAGCCACAGCATGGGTGGGCTTTGATCAACCTGCAACCTTAGGTAAGAATGAATTTGGTAGTACAGCAGCCTTACCTATTTGGATTGATTTTATGGAAATCGCTCTCAAAGATGTGCCCCAAACTCAACGGCAACAGCCTGATGACATGGTCACTATTAAAATTGATGAAGCCACTGGAGAGTTAGCAAGACCCGGTGATGCGTCAGCAGTAGAAGAAATTTTTCGGGCAGAACGCACTCCTAAACAAATGGCATTGCCTAAAACGACTGGCTCTGACACCAGTGGCAAAAACCAAGAAGCCGCGCCCGAACAGGTATTTTAGTCACTACTTAGGCCTGGGGCTCGTTCGAGCATATGCACATGATTAAGGTTCATTACACCCGCCTTAAAACCTTTTTTACGCTGTTTTTTATTGAGTTTGCGCCAAGCCAGCCAGCCCCGAGCAGTAATTGTTTGCCCAATCCACTGTTCTAATTGGGTTTGACTAGTAATCCTCAATGGTGCCTGAGCCAATCTAAGTTTTGCTATTTTCACGGCCACGTGCCCCTCGAGTCCAATGTACCAGTGGTGTTGGCCTTGACTTATATCGGTGACCGCACCTTTTAGCCGCATAAAGCCACCTTGTTTGGCCGTTAATATAGACGCCTTGCGCACTTGCGATATCGCGGCCTGCCAAAGCCCCAATTCTTGGCTGCGAGCCACTTTTTCTTGTTGCCATAAACACCGCGCTGCACCTTGGCCATCCATACTAATCACATAAGCTAATCCTTGAGCCACTAAAGAGGCTTCCACGTTCAACCCAGTGCCATCATACAGTTTGACCAACCAGCGCCCGTAATGATCTTTAATGGCAGGTAAAAGCTGTAAAAAAATGGCATCTTGCTGACGCAGTTGCTGAGTTAGTTGGTCTTTACTTTGCTGAGCAAAAGCCTCTGCTGGACGACCTTTACTAGCCATTTCCGTTGTATTAATTTGGCCCAACCGCAACCGATGCCCCGCAGGTAAACCTAGGCTATCACCATCTTGCACACGCCAGTTTTGCACTTTGTAAGTCTTGCCCACCACAGGCTTTCCAGACCACGTTAAGGCTTGTTTCATAGATGACTCAGAAAGAGTTGGGCACTGGGCATAGGTATGACCCGCGCTAAGCCCAGCTAAAACACATGCCAGAGCCATTGATACTAAGCGCTTAATTGAGGTCATGTTCTGCTGCCTTAGGATGGTTTTTAACTGAGCTTTTACACCACTAAGTATAAGAGCAACTTTATTAATTGTCGCACGCTAAATAGATTGGCACGACCAAAGCCGCATTAAGCGCAAACTCTGGCTCATGCAAAATTATATTTTTCCACTACACTTTAATATGACGATTCGAGCAGAAAAATAGCTTGTCAAAAAGCCTAAAGCTTTTTATACCTTGGCCCCTGATAGAGCCATTGAAGTTATTCACTTAAGGACTTCATGATGGAAACAAGGCTAAGATTAACCAAGACCCATGCCTCTGAAAAACTTTTGTCTACTGACATGCCTTTTATTGAAATATTTAGGCATGGAACAACAGTGCTTGAATATTACAAACCCATAGGGGTTGATCTGCAGGAGCGCCATTTTAGGGATGAGTTGTACTTTGTGGTCTCTGGTTCAGGTTATTTTGTAAACGGCAGTTCTAGGCATAAGTTTGAATCGGGGGAAGTATTATTTGTGTCTGCTAACACAGAGCACCACTTTGAAGCTTTTACCCCAGACTTTGCAACTTAGGTGGTTTTTTATGGTGCCGACGGCGGGCACATTGAAGCTTCTGCTTAGGGGTGTCATTTGAGTGGGCTAGAGTGACCACTTCCACAACCTTTGCTGCAAGAACACAGAGCGTGGTTTTACTGACAGACTAGTCCCTACCTTAAAGTTCCAAATATAAAATGCCTGCTATAAGGTTTCTATGCAACTTTTAGTGAGCGCCATAATAATGATCAATAGACTTGGATAAATGTTTTGAATAGGCTAGTTTATAGCTTCAAATAACAGCTCTAATTGGTCTAACATGATGGGCCTTTAGTTAGCTAGGCCATTATAACCGTGGAATTTCTGAGGGTTTGGTATGAGTAACACAGTGCGTCAAGTCGCACAGCGATATGTTGACGATAAGAAATTCTGTGGCATTGAGTGGCAGATTGAAAAGTCGGGGCAAATCAAAACCTCCGGCGCCTGCGGTTATGCGCGCACAGCACAAAAGCAAGAGATTCCTCCACAGGCTATTTATCGTATTTATTCAATGACAAAACCTATTGTGTCTGTGCTTACAATAATGCTCATTGAACGGGGAGAACTGCACCTTTACGATACTGTAGCTGACTTTGATCCCCGCTTTAAAGACATGACAGTTTTGTTCCCAAACGGCCTGCAAGAGCAGGCGAAAACGCTGATTACGGTGGAACAGCTGCTCACACATCAGGCTGGATTTTCTTATGACTTTCTGCTGGGGTGTCCCATTGCGGCCTATTATCGAGCCCATGAAATATCAGCCGATGGACATCGTGATCTTGACGAAATGATGGCGGTATTGTCTGAACTTCCTTTAGCATTTCATCCTGGTGATGACTGGCGCTACAGTGTGGCAACCGATGTCTTAGCCCACGTCCTAGAAAGAGCGACCAATCGACGGATCGACGATCTGTTAAAGTCATATATATTTGATCCTTTAGCGATGCAAGAGACTAGTTTTTGCTTAAATGACTCGCAACTGAGCCGATTAATGACTCTTTACGGCAGCGAAACCTTGCACGGATTACCACCTTTGCGCCCTAGTCAACATGTGTTAAAGGAACAAGACCCCCATCAAAGTTACCCAACACAATCCCCTAGTTTTAGACGCGGTGGTCTAGGTCTTTATTCTACACTTTCAGACTACAGTCATTTTGTCAGAATGCTTTTGAACGGCAAGAGTCAGGAGGGGGAGGTGTTATTATCGTCCACGAGCTTAAAAATGATGCATGGAAACCGCATCCCTGTGCATAATTTACCACTGCGCATCGGGGATACTCCTTTACTCGGCTATGGCTGGAACCTCAGTGGCAGAGTCATGATAAATACCTCGTTAGCGCTTTCCCCTCAAGCAAGAGTGAATGAATTTGGCTGGGCTGGGGCTGCCAGTACCTTTTTTTGGGTCGACCCAGACCAACAAATTACAGGTGTGATCATGACGCAATTTATAGGCAGCAATTACCTATTAGCAGATGACATGAGAACAGCTTTTTATGCAGACCTTTAAACACTTTTTGGGTTGGGGTCACAAAGTTCTTAACGCCACAGGCTGTGGCTTTGATTTGAAAAATTTTTTGTGCCATGTAAATTTTTTAACGAGCTTGCCATGAGTGAGTCTGGCAGGTTAGGCCTTTTAGACTAATGAGCTTGCACAACGATAGCGGTATACTGCTGGTAAATTAGTGACGCTGAACGGAATATTCATGTTTTTTGATGTTACAGAATTAGCCAACCAAGAAAAATATCACCTTTTAAATGGCGGTGTCACACCTAGACCCATAGCCTGGATTAGCACGCGTTCACGCAACAATATTGATAACTTGGCGCCTTATTCGTTTTTTACCGTGGCTAGCTGCAATCCTCCAGTACTTTTGTACACACAAGTGACGCAAAGAACTGGCATTGATAAAGACACCTTACAAAACCTTCTAGAAACTGGCGAATGTGTGGTTAACATAGCTAACTCTGACCTTTTAGAAAAAATGAACCTAACCAGTGCCAGCCTGGATAGGGCTAAAAGTGAATTTGATTTTGCTGAGGTTGAACAGTGCCCAAGTCAAACAGTGATGCCAGCCTCAGTTAAAGCCTCTCCTGTGCGCTATGAATGTACCTTAAGAGAGGTCATCAGTATTAGTGATTTGCCCACAGGAGGGAGTGTTGTACTGTTAGATGTGCAATGTATTTATGTGCGCGATGACCTCTACACCAACCACAAAATCAACCAACAGTTGATTGATTCTGTTGGGAAAATGGGTGGAGATGCATTTAGCTTAACCTCTGCTAATTTGGAGATTAAGCGACCATAAAAGTTGGTTCATCTTGGGTGATGATTAACAATAAGGGTGCCACTGGCTAATCATCAGTTAGCCTCAAACAGATTAGAGGTATTGATATGGCATATGAACGAGTCATGGGGCTTGATGTTATTGATGATCAAGTATACCAGCAGTATCGGGATGCAATGGCACCTATTCTAAAGTCCTTCGGGGGCTCGTTTGGTTTTGATTTTAGAGTGTCTGAAGTTTTACTATCTAAAACAGAGGCTCACATCAACCGGCTTTTTACGATCTCTTTTCCCAGTCAAACACACATGGAAGAGTTTTTTTCAAATGCTGATTACGTCACCGTTAAAGAAAAATATTTTGATCAATCAGTAAGAAGTAAAACCATTATATCCCTCTATGAGGTAGATACTTAGACCGCTCTTAGTGATCGAGATTGGGTGTAGATTAGCAAAATAACTGGCTGACTTTCACGGGTTTGACATGGGCCCTCAGATGCTAACATAATACGCGCCAAAGGCTCTTCGCCTTTGGCCCTAGATGGTTTAATTAAACACTTGTTTACGAATAAATTGGGAACTTTTTTATGTTGCTTTTAGAGAGCGAACAATCAAGAGTGATCGAAATGGCATGGGAAGATCGCACCCCGTTTGAAGCGATCGAGAGGCTATTTGGCATGAATGAGTCAGACGTGATCAAGTTTATGCGCCGCAATTTAAAGCCCCGTAGTTTTAGACTATGGCGAGAAAGAGTTAGTGGGCGCGCTACTAAGCATGTCAAACTTAGAAGTGGCGATGTGACGAGAAGCCATTGCCCAACGCAATATAAACAACGTTAATAGGGCAACGCAGGAAGAAGTAACCTGCCCTAAAACAGGCGATTAATTTTACTTTTCACCAAAAATTTCCCATGGCCTAAACAAACATAGTGGCTTCATCATAAGTCGCTGAAAGTCTGCATGCATGGGTAAAGCTAATACAAAAGGCAACTATTATGACGGTTAAGGCCATTTTTTTTGGATCCATTGGTACCCTAGTTGAAACCTCTGATTTACAGCGTCGCGCATTTAATCAAGCGTTTTCTGAAGCTGGCCTCGACTGGAACTGGAGTGCTGAAGTATACAAGCACCTGCTAACCAAATCTGGAGGCCGTGGTCGCATCCAAGACTTTGCAAGCCAACGTGGCATGGATGTCGATGCATCACAACTGCACCTGCGTAAGACCGAAATTTTTGATGCGTTAATGGCCCAAGAATCTTTATTGCTGCGCCCCGGCATAGCGAGTGTTATTGTTCATGCAAAAGCACATAACTGGCCATTAGCCTTTGTCACCAGTACTTCTAAAGCTAATGTTAATGCTGTATTTATTGCCCTAGGCGATCAGATAAAGCGCAGTGATTTTAGTTTCGTAGGTAATGACACTATGGTGGCGAAAGCCAAACCAAACCCAGATATCTACCAAAAAGCTTTGTCAGACTTGAGCCTTACCCCAAAGGACTGTATAGCGATAGAAGACACAGTAGCTAGCTTGAACTCTGCCTTAGCTGCGGGTATTGCTTGTATTGGTTTTCCGGGAGCCTTTGCAGAAGCGCAAGATTTTAAGGGTGCTGTACTTGTCACAGATGAGCTTTCTCCTAACCATTTAACGGCCTTAAATGTCCAATGAGTCGCATAGGGAAGTCATTAAGGCTTAAGCAAAGATATGCGTAAAACTGATAAAAAAATCGATAATCAACTGCGGTTGGTTTTAACTGAAGTGTGCGAAGTCGCATTGAAGAATATTGACGGCTTTCAATGGTTAACGCACTTGGTCAATTATGCCAATTTTCCCAGTAGCTTAAAGGTTGTTTGTGTTTTTGACACCAATGAAAACCTTGCTAGATGTTTGTCTGGTAAAAGCACAGCAGATCTTAGCGCCCTCATTCAGGCACAATTGCTGGTGGCCAATGTTAAAGTAACAGACATAGCCGATCATATTTACTATGACACAGAGCAAGATTGCGCCAGCCAACATAATGGTCAGTGGAAAGATCGACTGAGTTGAAGCGCTCACCCCAAAACTATTTTGACTGAACTTCGTGCAAGCCGACCCCTTGCTTATAGGCCAGAGCCCTCGCTACAATAGTGGCCGCTAATCCGCCCTAACCTTGTTTACAGGAACACCCATGAGCCAAACCACTGACACGATGACAAACCAACAATGGGGTGGCCGCTTTAGTGAGCCCACTGATGCCTTTGTGGCTCGCTTTACAGCATCCGTTGATTTTGACCAACGTATGTACCGCCAAGACATCCAAGGCTCAGTAGCTCACGCAAAAATGCTATGCCATGTGGGCGTATTAAGCACCCAAGAAAGGGATGACATATTGCGTGGTTTGGAAGAAATTCGTATTGAAATTGAGCGTGGTTCATTCACCTGGTCAGTCGCATTAGAAGATGTTCATATGAACATTGAAGCAGCATTGACGGCAAAAATTGGAATGGCTGGTAAAAAGCTCCATACGGGGCGCTCTAGAAACGATCAAGTGGCCACAGACATACGTCTATACTTACGAGACGAAATAGACCTAATCTTGAGTGAAATTAGCCGTTTACAAATGGGTTTTATTAATCAGGCCAAGACTGAGAATGCAACCATTATGCCCGGCTTTACGCATCTCCAAACCGCACAACCTGTGACGTTTGGGCACCATATATTGGCATGGAATGAAATGTTACAACGGGATTATGAGCGCTTACAAGACCTCCGTAAACGGGTTAACATTTCACCCTTGGGGGCCGCCGCTTTAGCAGGCACCAGTTACCCCATCGATCGACACATGACGAGTGAATTACTGGGTTTTGATCGACCTTCAGAAAACTCTTTGGATGCGGTCAGTGATCGTGACTTTGCCATTGAATTTTGTGCAGCAGCAAGTTTAATTTTAATGCATTTATCTAGAGCCTCCGAAGAGCTCATATTGTGGACCTCCATTCAGTTTGACTTTATCGACCTACCTGATCGCTTTTGCACTGGTTCATCAATTATGCCGCAAAAGAAAAATCCAGACGTACCCGAACTTGTGCGAGGCAAAACAGGACGGGTTAACGGTCACCTTATTTGTTTACTTACCTTGATGAAGGGGCAGCCTCTAACTTACAACAAAGACAACCAAGAAGACAAAGAGCCTTTGTTTGACACCATTGATACCGTTAAGGGGTGCTTACGAGCTTATGCGGACATGGTGCCAGCCTTAGTGCCCAAGCGAAAGCAGATGCGAGCCGCCGCCTTGAAAGGTTTTGCCACAGCAACAGACTTGGCAGACTATTTGGTCGGCAAAGGCTTAGCTTTTCGGGATGCCCACGAAGTGGTAGGAAAATCAGTGGCACATGGCATAGCCACAGGCAAAGATCTGAGTGAAATGAGCCTGATCGAGTTAAGAGGGTTCAGCGAGTTGATTACCGAAGAGGTATTTGATGTGCTCACCCTAGAAGGCTCAGTGAGTGCTCGCGACCATATTGGTGGCACTGCCCCCAAACAAGTCATGGCGGCAGCAGAACGCGCCCTCGCTTTAGTCTCGAAACGTTAGTTTTGAAGACCATCCAAAAGACTGCAATCAAAGGTCTCTGCAGCCTGTTGCTGCAGAGCTTGAGTCAAACATTGGCCAAGGGTTTGGCTGTTATCAGTGGTTAACAACCATGTGCCTTGCACTAATTCAAAGTGCAAACCACCCGCTAAGCAAGCCAGCCAGATTTGTTGTAGAGGTGGCTGACGGCTCAAAATAACCTGACTTTTGTTCTCACAACTGATAGTTAATAAACCACTGCTGTTAACAAAATCTATGTCGCTATCGGCTTCGTCTAAAATTTCTTCCACGTGCAAAAATAAATTATCAACACGCTCGTGGAACAGGGCTTCACTCATATTAGTCTCTTGTGCGATCTGCAGATGGTAATTAAGCTATCAAAATATAGCATTGCTGCGCTCTTAGCTAGTGCAGAAGTGAGAATCAAGGGTATAATCTTAGCCTATTACTGCTATGTTAATCGAACAGGATTCAGCGTGAAAAAATTAATGTGTGTGCTTACCCTTAGCCTAGCGATTGCTAGCTGCGGCCAAGCAGGTAGTTTATATCTGCCAGAGACTGAACAAACCGATCTACAAACTGATCTGAAAAACGATGTGCAGGACAGTAATCAATGAGTTCTAACATGGATAACTTTGAATACCGTAACAACCGGTTACACGTTGAAGATCTTGACCTAAATCTTATTGCTGAGCAATACAGCACACCAACTTACGTCTACTCTAGAGACACCTTAGAGCGCAATTATGTGGCCTACAGTGAGGCTCTTAAGGGTTGTGAGCACTTGGTTTGTTATGCTGTAAAGGCCAACAGTAATATAGCAGTGTTGAACGTTTTAGCGCGCCTGGGAGCTGGGTTCGACATTGTGTCTATCGGAGAACTAGAACGGGTGCTCGTCGCTGGCGGGGACCCTAAGCGTATCGTGTTCTCTGGTGTGGGCAAACAGGTCCATGAAATGCAACGTGCTTTAGAAGTGGGTGTGCATTGCTTCAATGTCGAATCAGAGGCCGAATTAGTTCGACTACAAAGTGTGGCGGCCAGTTTGGGGTGTATAGCGCCCGTGTCACTGCGTATTAACCCTGATGTAGATGCTAAAACGCACCCTTACATTTCGACTGGGTTAAAAGAAAATAAATTTGGTATTGGTATTGATCAAGCACCGGCAGCTTATGCCCAAGCTGCGGCAATGGATAACATTAAGGTCATCGGTGTAGATTGCCACATTGGCTCTCAGCTGACGTCTATAGAGCCTTATTTAGACGCAATGGATCGCTTATTTGTTTTGATTGATACCATTGCAGCTCAAGGTATTATTATTGAGCATTTAGATTTAGGTGGTGGCTTAGGAGTATGTTACGGTGACGAAGAACCGCCTGCCATTGCAGACGTTATGGCCCATATACGAGGCCACTTAGGAGCAAGGAAACTAGCCTTAGTGTTTGAACCAGGCCGGTCTATTTGTGCTGATGCGGGAGTTTTACTGACGCGTGTAGAATACATTAAAAACAATCAAGACAAGTATTTTGCGATTGTGGATGCCGCCATGAATGATCTCATTCGACCCGCTCTGTATAGTGCTTGGCAAGACATTATTCCGGCTGATTTAAACTCAGATGCGCAAGCACAAAACTTTGACATCGTGGGCCCTATTTGCGAAAGCAGTGACTTTTTAGGTAAAGACCGCAAACTTGCCCTTGAAGCTGGGGACTTGCTGGCCGTATGTAGCTCTGGCGCATACGGGTTCGGTATGGCTTCTAATTACAACAGCCGCAACCGTGCAGCTGAGGTTATGGTTGATGGTAACTCTTCTCATCTGATTGGTGAACGTGAAGAATTAACGCAGCAATGGGCTAGAGAACGCCTACTGCCAAAAGATTAAAGGACCGGCTAGCATGCTATTACGTTTTACTAAAATGCACGGCCTCGGTAACGACTTTATGGTGGTTGACCTTATAAGTCAGCGAGTTCATCTATCACCTGAGCAAATTCGCTATTTAGGTAATCGCAACACAGGGGTTGGGTTTGACCAATTGTTACTGGTAGAAACGCCACAGTCACCCGATGTGGACTTTCGCTATCGTATTTTTAATTCTAATGGCACCGAGGTAGAGCATTGTGGAAATGGCGCACGCTGTTTTGCGAAATTTGTACATGATCAACGTTTAACAGGAAAGCGTGACATTTCAGTGCAAACCAGCAATGGAAGAATCATGTTAAAAATGCGTGATGATCATGCAGTAGAAGTGGACATGGGAGAACCTGTGTTACAACCAGACCAGGTGCCTTTTGAAGCGACGACTCAAGCACCAAGCTACAGTCTCGAACAAGATGGGCACAACTACACTTTAGGGGTCGTATCGATGGGTAACCCTCATGCTGTTTTGGTGGTTGATGATGTGGCTTCGGCGCCCGTGTTTGAACTGGGCTCTAAATTAGAACAACATCCTCGGTTTCCCAACAAAGCCAATATTGGATTTATGCAAATCATTGACCGCAACACCATTAAGTTGAGAGTATTCGAGCGTGGCGTAGGCGAAACCAAAGCGTGTGGAACGGGTGCCTGCGCAGCCGTTGTGGTTGGCCAGCAACAAGGCTTGTTGGATACTAACGTGACCACTCAACTCACCGGTGGAAATCTGGCCATACAATGGCAAGGGCCAGGCCACCACCTGTTCATGGATGGACCCGCAACTCATGTTTACGAAGGCCAAATTAAACTATGAGTAATATCGATAAAAATAATGTGACCCATCAAGATAAGCCCATAGATGGGTCTGCTGTGGCCGACTACTTGAGGCAAAATCCTGATTTTTTTAACCAACGTTCAGAGCTTTTGGCAAGTATCGAGTTAGCCCACAATTGTGGCCAAGCAACGTCGCTTATTGAACGCCAAACTCAGGTTATGCGCCAGAAGATACAAGACTACGCCACCAGAATGTCTGATGTTTTAAGTACTGCGCGGCGCAATGATGTGCAGTTTGAAAAAACCAAACGCTTAGTTACCGAGTTATCTGCAGCGACCCATTTGAACGATATTACAGAAGCTTTAAAACAAAGTTTCACCGCAGAGTTTCACTCCGATGCTGTGCAATTGGTGTTGTTCTCTGACCTCAAGAGCCAAGACAACCATGCCAACTTGAGCAGTACTCAAAGCATAGATAACAAAGTTGATCGGGCTCATATTCAAGCCTTAGCAGCAAAGAATTGGGCTTATTGCCAGACCTTTAGCGGCCCTGCTATGGAACAACTATTCCCAAGCTACAAAAAACTTAAGTCGAGTGCGATTGTACCTTTGTATCGGCACGAAAAGGCTTTAGGAGTCCTCATTATTGCAAGTAATTCTGCGGATCATTACAGCGATCAACTAGACACTTTATTTCTCAACCATGTCGCTGCCGTTACCAGCCGCTGCCTGGGACGGATGTAGCCCTAACATGGCACATCCTGACGTTTCGCTTAGTCAAATTGTGCAACAGTACTTAGATTACCTTGCCTATAATAAGCGCTATTCAAAGCATACTATTGATGCTTACCGACGGGATATTCAGCGCCTTGTACAAACCCTCGATGATCATGGGCACAGCCATTGGGCAGAGGCCCAAGCTGACACCATACGGGCAGCCATGATTGGGGCCAGAAAGACCGGCCTAGCACCGAAAAGTATTCAGCGTATTTTATCTAGTTGGCGCAGTTTTTTTACCTATTTGTTACAGCAGCGCATGGTTAAACTTAACCCTGTCGAGGGCATTCAAGCCCCTAAGTCGCCGCACAAATTACCCAATAGCATAGACCCAGACCAAATGAGTCAAATGCTCAACGCCCCCATTGCATCAGATGATCCTATGGCCCTGCGGGATAAAGCCATGGTTGAGCTCACCTATTCTTGTGGTTTGCGGCTGGCAGAATTGGCGAGTCTAAATATTTTTGATATTGATATGACTGATGCCAGCTTGGTCGTTACTGGTAAGGGCAATAAATCTCGCCAATTACCTATTGGACATTATGCTATTGCAGCCGTGAAGACGTGGCTGCAACAGCGTCCACAATTAAAATGCTTTGATGCCAATGCTTTATTCATTAACCATCGTGGTCGGCGCATGGGAGTCCGAGGCATTCAAATGCGCATGGCTAAGATGGCGGCCTTGCATGGCCAACATATGCATCCGCACATGCTACGCCATTCCTTTGCCAGCCACTTACTCCAGTCCAGCGGAGATTTGAGAGCTGTGCAAGAATTATTGGGCCACAGCAACATTAGCACAACCCAAATGTACACCCATTTAGACTATCAGCACTTGGCCAAAGTATACGATAAAGCCCATCCCCGTGCCCAAGCCAAGTCTCAACTAAAAGAGAAACCTAAGCATGATTAAAGTGATCACTTTTGATTTAGACGACACCTTGTGGGCTATTGCCCCTGTGATCGATAACGCAAATCGGCGCATGTTGGAGTGGATGAACGAAAACACACCTAAGTTTAACCAAACGTATGACAACCATGGCATAGATCAGTTGAGAGACGAGGTCATGGTCAACAATCCTCACCTAACCCATGATTTAAGTCAGATCCGGCTTACCCTGATTCAGCTCGGTCTATCCCGCTGTGGTTATGCTGCAGTGGAGAGTTTGGCGCAGCAGGCATTTGCCGTATATTTTGCTGCCCGTAATGATGTGGAGCTATTTGCTGGCACTCACACTCAACTAAGTGCCCTCAAGCAAAACTATCAAATTGGTGCGCTCACCAATGGAAACGCGGATTTAGCGCAAGTGGGTATCGATCACTTATTTGATTTCTATTTCAACTCTGCTCAAATCGGGGTGAGTAAGCCACATCCAGATTTTTTTGCCACGGCATTGGCACACACAGGCCTTGGAGCTGAAAGCTTTATTCATGTGGGTGATCATCCTGAGCATGACATCATCGGTGCCCAAGCAGCTGGAATGCGCACTATTTGGATGAATTCGCAGCACATTCCTTGGCCTGCTGGGCAAACTAGGCCATGTGCTGAAATCCAGCATCTTGATCAGTTGAGTGATGCCGTGGCAGATATTCATGCCCACTGAACACGCTTTTGCACCTTATGTGCGAGCCCTGGGAAAAGGTAAGCTCGGCAGCCGCTCTCTAAGTCAAGATGAAGCCTTTGATGCCATGAGTATGATCTTGCAACAGCAAGTTGAGCCAGAGCAACTCGGTGCTTTTTTAATGTTACTGCGAGTAAAAGAAGAAACGCCAGCCGAGCTTGCAGGCTTTGTGGCGGCTGTACGCAGTTTTCACAACTATTCATCGGCACAGATCCCTGGCATTGCGGTGGATATTGACTGGTCAAGTTACGCAGGCAAAAAACGTCATTTACCTTGGTTTTTACTATCTGCACTGACTTTGGCAGGGCAAGGCATTAAAGTGTTTATGCATGGGGCTAGAGGTCACACCCAAGGGCGCATATACAGCGAAGACGTATTACAACAACTCGGTTTTCCTGCAGCCCATGATTGGGATCAAGTTGAAAGCCAGTTATCTAACACTAATTTTAGCTTTATGAGTTTGCAGCATCTAAGCCCCCCGCTAGACCATATTATTAGCTTACGGGCCATGTTTGGACTGCGTTCACCCGTACATACCTTGACACGCCTACTCAACCCACTAGAAGCTAAACATACCATTGATGGCGTCTTTCACCCCACCTATGGCCCCCTGCATCAACAAACAGCCATGCTGCTAAAACACCCCCGGAGTTTAACCATTCGAGGCGACGGTGGTGAAGCTGAAATACGCCCCGATAGTGAGTGTGAGCTGCAATGGGTTGATGAGCAAATGAGTAGCCGTCAGATTTGGCAACGGCAGCTCAGTAAACGAGACACTCAGGAGCAGCAACTAGATCCAGAGCGTTTGCGGTTACTTTGGAGAGGCGAATGTGACGAGACCTATGGCGAAGCCGCAGTGTTGAGTACGTTAGCATGTTGCTTGGTGCTTTTAGGTCAGGCGCAGGAGCAAAACGAGGCCTCACAATTGGCAACAATATGGTGGCAAAATAGAAATCGATTGCTTATGTAATATAGTTATAATAAATTAGTTTTTTATAGCTCTTTATTTTTTGTTGTATCGTTTATATAATTGCATTACTATTCCGCTGTTTTTAGGCTGATACTGACAGGCCACATTAAAGGAAGGCGGTATTTGCATGAACAAAGCAATTTATCCAGGAACGTTTGATCCGGTAACATATGGACACGTTGACCTAATTGAAAGGGCCTCTAAGCTATTTGAAAAAGTGGTGGTTGCAGTTGCTGAAAGCCCCAGCAAACGACCGATGCTGGATTTAGAAAAGCGCGTGGAGTTAACGCGTATGGTGACACAACCATTGGGGAATGTAACCGTGATTGGCTTTTCTGGCTTATTAACTGAATTGTTGACTGAGCAAAAGGCGAATATTATTTTGCGCGGCTTAAGAGCTGTGTCTGATTTTGAATATGAATTCCAGTTAGCCAAAATGAATCGTGTGTTAGCGCCTGAGGTAGAAAGTATGTTTTTAACCCCAGCAGAAAAACACTCTTTTATTTCATCAACCTTAGTACGCGAAATCGCTTCCTTAGGGGGTGACGTGTCGCACTTTGTCCACCCATTGGTGGCGGAAGAACTCAGGCGTCATTTAAGTAGCTAAAGTAATTAAGCACTGCCAATCGTTATGATCACACCGGTTGGCGTATAAATAGGAAAAGTAACATGTCTCTAATTATTACCGACGACTGCATCAACTGCGATGTATGTGAACCGGAATGCCCCAATGAGGCGATTTCGCCAGGGGAAGAAATCTACGAAATCGACATGAGCAAATGTACCGAGTGCGTAGGTCACTACGATGAACCTCAATGTGTGGAAGTTTGTCCAGTAGATTGCATCCCTAAAGATCCTGATAATGTTGAGTCTCAAGAGCAACTGATGGACAAATACATTATTCTCACTGCGGCTTAGTTAGATTAACCCTTGCTTAAGCGAGGGTTAATCTAACGCTGGCAGTGCTTACAATAAACTGTACTTCGCTGTCCCAAGCGGCTTTCTGTTAAAGGTATGTCACATTTAACACAGCCCTGTCCTGTTCTACCATAGACTTGCAGCTGTTGCTTAAAGTATCCAGGTTTCCCTTCGCTGTCGACAAAATCTCTTAACGTAGTGCCACCCTGTTTTATAGCTGCCGACAGCACTTGTTTGCAACTTATCACTAGGTCACTTAAACGTGCTTTAGAGATCCTACCTGCTTGACGGTGAGGATGAATGCCAGCCATAAATAGTGCTTCGTTAGCGTAGATATTGCCCACCCCAACGACCTTCTTAGAGTCCATGATCAAGCTCTTAATCGCTTGTTTCTTCCCCTTACACACACTCACTAAGTGAGCGGTATGAAAAGCATCAGATAAGGGCTCTGGCCCTAAGCTAGAGAGCAGAGGATGCTCCATTACTGGGTTGTCTTGCCATAACATACAACCAAAGCGGCGTGGGTCACGATACCTAAGAGTTAGACCTGAAAAGACTAAATCTACATGGTCATGGTATGCAGGAGGTTCATCATGAGCCACCATGCGCATGCTGCCGGTCATACCAAGATGACCAATGATAGCTCCATGATCAAATTCAAAAAGCAAGTATTTGCCTCTTCTGATGACGCGTTTTAAATGCTTACCCACAACTTTACTCGCAAGATAACTTGGCACAGGCCAACGCAAACGAGCATCTCTGACCACTAAATGTTGTAAAGTTTGACCCTCAATATGTGGGCTGATACCCACACGCGTGGTTTCTACTTCTGGTAACTCTGGCATCAATAATTCTCAAACAGTTAATGGGCGTATCAGGGATGTCTATGAAGCCATGAAATATGCGTCATTTCAATGGGCTAGAGCAGCATTTTTATGCTCTTTTGTTGACAGTGTCTATTAAAACGTTATTGTATTAGTGATGTTAAATTAAAGTGTCACGCTTTTTCTTTAGGGAACCCGTATGCTTAAATCTGTAAAAGTCTCAGACTACATGACTCGTCAGCTGATCACCTTTAGTGTTGATACTCCACTTTTCGAAGCCATTAACACCTTTTCTAAGCATCAAGTGTCTGGTGCACCCGTGGTTGATCAAGCTGGCCAGCTAGTGGGAGTGATGTCAGAAGTTGATTGTCTAAGAGGCATTCTGGATAAAATTTACCATAAGGCTGTGGTGGGAGGCAACGTTGGAGACTTTATGACGACCAAGGTCGACACTGTTACAGGCAACACTGATATTATTGCTGCAGCTGAACAATTTATTCATCGGGGTCGGCGTCGCATCCCTGTAGTTGAAGATGGCAAACTGATTGGTCAGGTGAGCCGTAAGGATATTCTGCGTGCTGTGAACGATTTCATTGCGAAAGAGCCCAATTAAGCTAATGAGCACTAAGCCTGATTTATGCTAAAGTAGTTGGCTAATATTAGATACTTCTCTCGGTTATACCGCCCTATGAGCCGCCTCCACAATAAACATATTATTCTTGCCATAACGGGTGGCATTGCAGCCTATAAAAGTGCTGAACTGGTGCGCCTGTTGATTAAGGCGGGGGCGCAAGTGCAAGTAGTCATGACCTCGGGGGCAACTGAGTTTATTACCCCACTGACCCTGCAAGCGCTATCTGGTAACCCAGTTCATCAGCACTTGCTTAACCCTCAAGCCGAAGCAGGCATGGGCCACATCCAACTTGCGCGTTGGGCAGATGTGTTGCTCATAGCCCCTGCCAGTGCTAACGTTATGGCACGTTTAGCCCAAGGACAGGCTGATGACCTACTGACGACTCTATGTTTGGCAACCCATGCCCCTATCCTAATGGCCCCAGCCATGAACCAAGCTATGTGGCATGACCTAGCCACCCAAGATAATCTAAAAACTCTTCTGGCAAGAGGTTTCCAAGTCCATGGGCCCGCTGATGGAGAGCAAGCTTGTGGCGATATCGGGGCGGGTCGAATGCTCGAACCTAATGCGTTAGTCAGCGCGATTAATGAGCAGTTTGAGCAAAGCCTGTTAAGCGGCAAAACAGTGGTGATTACCGCAGGCCCTACTCGAGAGGCCATTGACCCAGTGCGCTATCTCAGTAACCATAGCTCAGGTAAAATGGGTTACGCGTTAGCATGTAGCGCCCGAGATCAGGGTGCAAAGGTCATTCTTATTAGTGGCCCTACCCATCTGCAACCACCTGAAGATGTCACCTTCATTGCCATAGAAAGTGCCCAAGACATGCTTGAAGCTAGTCTAAATGTGGGCGCAGTGGCTGATTACTTTATTGCTGCCGCTGCAGTGGCTGACTATCGCCCTATCATGGCGTCAGAACAGAAACTTAAAAAGCGTGATGCAGATCATGGGCTGACCTTAGAGTTAACACAGAACCCCGATATATTAGCCACGATGGTGCAACAACACAGCCATGCAATCCATGTTGGTTTTGCTGCTGAAACCGAAGCATTAATTCGCCATGGACAAAATAAACTAGAGCGCAAAGGGGTACAGATGATCATTGCTAATGACGTTTCTAATACCCACATTGGTTTTAACAGTGACGATAACCAAGTGAGCTTAATCACTGCTAGCGGTGTAGAGAATTTACCCTTATTATCCAAACAACAATTGGCCAACCAATTGATATTAGCCATTTCAAACATTCCCAACAAGGCATAAAGCATATGACTCATCGCCCACAATTAGCAGTTAAAATACTCGATCCACGCGTGGGACGTGACATTCCTTTACCCACTTATGCGACAACTGGCTCTGCTGGTATGGATTTACGAGCTTGTATTGATACAGCCATTAAACTTAATCCAGGCCAAACAGAGTTGATACCCACAGGTATGGCTATTCATATTGAAGACCCCAGTCTATGTGCAATGTTGCTGCCAAGATCTGGGCTTGGTCACAAGCATGGTGTAGTGCTGGGTAATTTAGTGGGGCTTATCGATTCAGACTATCAAGGACAGCTCATGGTATCCTGCTGGAATAGGGGGTCAACACCCTTCGTTATTGAACCCGCAGAGCGTATCGCCCAAATGGTGCTCGTGCCAGTGGTGCAAGCCCAACTCACTATCGTCGATGATTTTGATGCCAGCCTTCGAGGAGAAGGTGGTTTTGGACATTCTGGCCGTCAATAGTAACCACCACTTATATAGGACACTGACAACATGGATCGTTTGCGATACCAGCCACCGCACCCCCTTGCCACTGAAATTTTTCGCGCCTACGATATTCGCGGTATCGTTGACGAACAACTTAGCGACGCAATGCTCTACCATATTGGCTTAGCCGTGGGCACACAGGTAAAACGCAATGGCGAAGACAGTATCGCAGTGGGTGCTGATGGCCGCCTATCCAGCCCTAGGCTAAGCCAAGCATTAATGGCAGGCTTAGCCGATACAGGGTGCAGGGTTTTGAATCTAGGGGCTGTGCCTACGCCAGTATTATATTTTGGAGTTAAAACTTTAGGGACTGCATCGGGTATTATGCTGACGGGTAGCCACAACCCCTCAAACTATAATGGCTGTAAAATTGTTATCGGTGGTCACACCCTAGCTAACGACAGCATTATCGCCTTGTATGATCTTATCAAATTACAAGACTATGAACTTGGCATAGGTGCCATCGAAGAACATATTATTGATCAAGTCTATCGAGATCGAATTGACAGTGATGTAAAGTTGGCAAGACCTTTAAAAGTTGTATTAGATGCTGGCAATGGCATTGCGGGTGATATTGCACCCAAGTTATTCAAGCAGTTGGGATGTGACGTCATTCCACTATTTTGTGAAGTTGATGGCAACTTTCCCAATCATCATCCTGATCCTGGTAAACCTGCCAATTTAGTTGACCTGCAAGCTGCGGTTGCCAAACATAAAGCAGATATTGGCCTTGCGTTCGATGGCGATGGCGATCGAGTAGGGGTGATTACTGAAACGGGGCAAATGATATACCCTGATAAACTGCTCATGCTTTTTGCAGAGGATGTGATAAGCCGCAATCCACGGGCCAAAATCATTTATGATGTAAAGTGCACTCGCTTGTTGGAACCTTTTATCCAAAGCAAAGGGGGCGTGCCCACGATGTGGAAAACAGGGCACTCACTGATCAAAAGCAAAATGATTGAAACTGGTGCCTTACTGGCTGGTGAAATGAGTGGGCACATCTTTTTTAAAGAACGATGGTATGGATTTGACGATGGTATTTATAGTGCTGTACGTTTGTGTGAAATCTTGGCCAGCACTAGTGAATCCGCAAGCGCTATGTTCAGACGCTTCCCAGAAGATGTAAGTACCCCAGAAATTAATATTCAGGTCACAGAAGAAGAAAAGTTTGATTTAGTGACACAGCTACAAAGTGCTCATTTCCCAACCGGTAAAGTGTCTACTATTGATGGTATCCGTGTGGATTATGCAGACGGTTGGGGACTCGTTAGAGCATCAAACACGACGCCTGTGTTAGTGCTAAGATTTGAAGGACAAAACCAAGCTGTATTGCAGCGGATTAAAGAGGAGTTTCAACATCATTTATATGCTGTTGATACCAAACTTACCGTACCGGACTATTAACTATGACACTCGATCGAAAAGCGGCCATCAACGTTGCCCAAGTATTAAGTGAGGCTTTGCCCTATATTCAGCGTTTCACGGGTAAGACCATCGTCGTCAAATTTGGTGGCAACGCCATGATTGACGAAGACCTTAAAAATAGCTTCGCACGTGACATTGTGATGATGAAACTCGTAGGCATGAACCCTGTTGTCGTGCATGGTGGTGGACCCCAAATTGGTGATCTACTCACTAAACTCAATATTGAGTCTCACTTTGTCAACGGCATGCGTGTCACTGATACTGCCACCATGAATGTGGTAGAAATGGTGCTGGGTGGTTCAGTAAACAAAGACATTGTTAATCTCATCAATAAAAATGGTGGTCAAGCGATCGGTTTAACGGGTAAAGATGGCAAACTGATCCAAGCTAAACAATTGAAGGTCACCCATCAGACTCCAGAGATGTTGGCTCCTGAAATTATTGATATTGGTCACGTGGGCGAAGTCAGTGCCATCAATACTGACGTGCTAGATATGTTGCGTAACAGTGATTTTATTCCTGTAATCGCCCCCATAGGGGTGGACGAAGAGGGCAATTCATATAATATAAATGCTGATTTAGTTGCTGGTAAAGTCGCAGAGATCCTGCAAGCTGAAAAACTCATGCTGCTCACTAACACCGCAGGACTACTGGACAAAAAAGGCAACTTATTGACAGGCTTGTCGACTAAGCAGGTCGATGACTTGATTGCTGATGGCACCATTTATGGTGGCATGCTACCTAAAATAGCTTGTGCCTTAGATGCCGTAAAAGGCGGTGTAAAGCGGGCTCATATTATTGATGGTCGTGTGAATCATGCAACCCTATTGGAAGTTTTTACTGATCAAGGTGTAGGCACCCTCATTACGGGTGCCAACGATAACCATACCACTCTATAAAGAAGCCACAACCCAATGACGACTGAAGCTAAAATATCTCGTAAACAACAAATCTTACACGCTCTGATGGAAATGTTAGAGGACCCCAACATGCGTATTACAACCGCTGCGTTGGCGAAGCGTGTGGGTGTCTCTGAGGCTGCCTTGTACCGACATTTTGCGAGTAAGGCACAAATGTTTGATGCCCTCATTGAATTTGTAGAAGAAACGCTTTTTAGCCGAGCAAAGTTGATCCAACAGCAAGAATTAACTGCTATAAGCCAGTGTCAGCAGATTCTCACACTGCTACTCACGTTTGTTGAGCGCAATGCTGGTGTCAGCCGTATTTTAACTGGTGAAGCCCTAATGGGGGAAAATGAACGTTTAGGCAACCGCGTCAATCAGTTGTTTGAAAAATTAGAAACCCAGCTTAAACAAATTCTCAGAGAAGCAGAGATGCGTGAGGGCCTGCGCACTAAAGATACCCCAGCCAACAGTGCCAACTTACTAATGGCCATAGCAGAGGGCCGTATTCGCCAATACAGCCGCACCAACTTTCGCCATAAACCGACTATGGCTTGGGCAGATCAATGGGCCATACTCAGTCAGAGCATCATGCGTTGATGCTGCAAGGCCCACTCAGGTCTGTCAACTCAATACTTATGCCCCAAAATCTTTACGATACTGCACCATTGCATCAATTTGTGGTTGCTCGTAACCCGTTTCTTGTAAGTATTCCAACACGTGATCAAAACTGATAATACTCACAACTTGCATCGCAAAGTCCCGTTCAACTTCTTGTATAGCGGATAACTCCCCTTGCCCCTTCTCCATACGATCAATGGCAATTAAGGTTGCCACAGGTATGGCATTGTGGGCTGCTATAATGGTCATTACTTCGCGAATAGCAGTGCCCGCAGTAATGACATCGTCTACAATCACAACCCGGCCTTTGAGTGCTGCTCCAACAAGAGAACCACCTTCCCCGTGAGCTTTCGCTTCTTTGCGATTAAAGGCGTAAGGCATATCGATACCGTGAGATTCACTCAAGGCGACTGCCATAGAGGTGGCTAAAGGTATTCCTTTGTAAGCTGGACCTAAGATAACGTCACACTTGATACCCGATTGCACCAATGCTTGAGCAAAATATTGACCTAATCGAGCCAAAGCTGAACCCGTGTTAAACAGGCCAAAGTTAAAATAGTAAGGGCTTAGACGACCAGACTTTAAGGTGAACTCGCCAAACCGCAAAACATCCCGCTCGATAGCAAATTCTATAAATTCTCTCTGGTAATCTTTCATAAGCATCTTTCACTCATTGGGGGCTAATTTTAACTGCCGAGATTATACACCAGAGCCCACTTTTAGGTGACGTAAATATGAGTAAATCTGTTATCAACCCCCACTCACTTATGGGCCAAAAGTGAAGACCGTGTTATCATTGCACTTAAATAACAAAATGACTCCCTAATGCGAATTTGCAAGCCTTAATTTTGGCTTGCCACGCCAGTGACGAAACAACACCCATGCGTATTATTACTTTAAATGTCCAAGGTTTGCGCCAAGCAGCTGAACGTGGCCTTTTTGATTGGATGGTAACCCAAAACGCCGACGTGGTGTGCTTGCAAGATATCCGTGAAAAGGATTATCAACTTGATGAGCCATTATTTCATCCCGAAGGCTGGTACGCATATTTTTTTGATGCCTTTGAAGACGGCTATAGTGGTACCGCTATATATAGCCGCCATCAACCCAAAGCGGTCATGACAGGCTTAGGTTTCAGTGGCTGCGACTTTGAAGGTCGCTTTATTCAAGCCGACTTCGAACGTATTAGTGTGGCCTCCATCTCTGTGCCTTCTGGCCTGGGAGATGACGACAAGCAAGATGCTAAAAATGAATTCATGGAGCAGTTCAGTAATCACTTGCGAAAAACTTTGCGCAAACGTCGGGATTTTATTTTTTGTGGCACAATAAATTCAGCACACAAACCTGAAGATCTATCTGGCTGGTATGTAAACCAAAAAAATTCTGGTTTTTTACCAGAAGAGCGTGAAGTTCTAGATGAGATATTTTTCCAAATGGAATTTTGTGATGCCTTCCGACAGGTTAACAAAAATGAACGTCAATTCACTTGGTGGCCAGACTACAACAGGGCATTTAAGCTCAACGAGGGCGCTCGACTGGATTATCAAATCACCACACCTAACTTACGCCATCATGTGCGTAACGCAGGTATTTTTCGGGAGCAGCGCTTCTCTAACCATGCGCCCTTGATTATTGATTACACCTGCGACTTATAAGACTTGGCAATGTCTGGAACTGCAGACACTGCCACCTCAAGTTGCTTCAGGGATCATTGAACCCTTATTAGTCTGCCAAGGCCGCAGTTTGTAAAGCGGTGATCTCCGTAATGCCTTTGCGGGCTAAAGTCAACATTGCCGTCATTTGTTCCTGTGTATATGGCGCCCCTTCTGCAGTGCCTTGCACTTCAATAAAGCCGCCATCTGCGGTCATAACTACATTCATATCCGTTTCAGCCTTTGAATCTTCGTCATAATCCAAATCGAGTACTGGCTCATCTTTATAAATACCCACGGAAATAGCCGCAATCTGACGCTTAAGAGGATTACCTCTCATGGCCCCATTTTTATCTTTTTTAAGGACATTAATCGCATCTACCATGGCGATATAGGCTCCGGTGATGGACGCCGTACGGGTACCACCATCAGCCTGCAATACATCACAGTCTAGAGTAATCGTGTTTTCGCCTAGCTTCTCTAAATTCAGTGACGCGCGCAGAGACCGGCCAATTAAGCGTTGGATTTCCAAAGTGCGTCCACCTTGCTTGCCCCGAGCAGCTTCACGGCCATTCCGAGTGTGAGTGGCGCGCGGCAACATGCCGTATTCAGCGGTCACCCAACCACTGCCAGAGCCTCTTAAAAACCTCGGAACGCCCCGTTCTACACTGGCTGTACAAAGTACGCGGGTGTCGCCAAACTCAATTAATACGGAGCCTTCCGCATGCTTGGTAAAGCCGCGGGTAATTTTAATGTCACGCAGTTGATCTGTATCACGACCACTGGGGCGGGCAAAATCGAGCTTCAGATCCTTGAGTTGATCGGTAATGGAGGATGTCATGAGTAACCTTTTTCATTAATGATTAAGTCTTATTTTAATCCAGTTGAGCACAGATAACACCTAGCATTTAACAGTTAACTCACAAGCTAATAATAACACTCACCCAATTCGTGCCCACAGTTAAGCTGACATTCGGTGAAAGCTTGCCTATAATCATTAGCTGTCGAATTGTATTTAAAGCCGTGGTCCAATCATGTCCAATACTTCTGGTGCCCTGTATATCCTTTCCGCACCCTCAGGTGCAGGTAAAACTAGCTTAGTAAAAGCGCTCTTGGCTCAAGATGACCAGGTTTGTGTATCTGTGTCCCACACTACGCGAGCGATCAGACAAGGCGAACAAGACGGCGTGGACTATAACTTTGTTGGCCAAGAAGACTTTTCTCGATTGGTGGACCAACAGCAAATGTTAGAGTATGCCACTGTTTTCGAAAATAGTTATGGCACCTCTAGGCAGTGGGTTCAAACTAGCCTTGAACAAGGCCAAGATGTGATCTTAGAAATTGATTGGCAAGGTCGTGATCAAGTGTTGGCTATTTTTCCACACGCCGTTGCCATCACCATATTACCTCCGTCTCAAGTAGCGTTACAAAAGCGATTACAAGGCAGGGGCACCGATAGTGATGTCATTATTGCCAGACGTATGGCAGAAGCTCATAAAGAAATTAGTCAGTACGGTGGTAGTCAATATTTGGTCATCAACGATGACTTTAACCAGGCTTTAGCTGATTTACAGTGCATTTTTACCTGCCGACGCCTAAAAACCCCTCAACAAGCAGTTAATCACCACCAATTATTGGTTGAACTCTTGTCAACAGGTGACTAAATTTTGTACACTAGCGCGTCTGATTTGCGGCTCATATTAGAAGCCGATTCTGCATTGATTATAAATAACAGGTAACCCACATGGCTCGCGTAACCGTAGAAGATTGTTTGGAAAACGTTGACAACCGCTTTGAGCTCATCATGGTGTCCACTAAGCGTGCTCGCCAACTCGCAACAGGCGGCAAAGAAGCCCACATTGAATGGGAAAATGATAAGTGCACAGTAGTCGCTTTGCGCGAGATTGCCGAAGGCTACATTAACGCCAGCATCTTGGACGATCACGACGAGATCAATCAACAGTTTGCTGAGGCCCCAGCAGATCAAGAAGTGCTTGATGAGGTGACGCAAACGGTTGCTGAAGCCAGTGAAGCAGTCGTGCAAGGTAACCCTGATATCGACGAGTAATTATTTGGCTGTTAGTAAAGCCATATTTTGTCCCAAAAAAGAGCCTCTTGGCTCTTTTTTTGTGCATTTTTGTTAATAAATTCAACAAAGTTGCAACAAGGCTGCCCCATTTGTATAATTTTTCAGTTACCATGGAACCATGAACCAAAACGGATGCTAAATTATGCCTACCATTGACGCCCTCGCAGAGCGTCTCGACGAATACCTTGAACCCGCTCAGGTGAAAGCAGTTCGGCGGGCATACTATTATGCCGAGCAGGCCCATGATGGCCAAATGCGCAAAAGTGGTGAAGCCTATGTGTCTCATCCCTTAGCCGTGGCAAGCATCCTTAGTAGTATGCACATGGATCATGAGAGCCTCATGGCAGCGATGCTACATGACGTGATTGAAGATACCCAAGTTGATAAACAAGGTCTTGAAGACCAGTTTGGAATCACCGTTGCCAACTTAGTTGATGGCGTCAGTAAACTCACCCATTTGGAATTTAAGACTCGCGCCGAAAGCCAGGCCCACAATTTTCAAAAGATGGCCATTGCTATGGCCAAAGATATTCGCGTTATATTAGTAAAACTAGCTGACCGTCTGCACAACATGCGCACCATTGGCGCCATGCGCCCCGATAGCCGCCGCCGGATTGCCAAAGAAACGACTGATATTTATGCGCCTATTGCTGGCCGACTGGGTATGCACGATCTAAAAATAGAGCTAGAGGACTTAGCCTTTGCAGCCTACCACCCTATGCGGCATCGATATATAAAGGCAGCGGTAGCAGCGGCTCGTGGAGAACGCAAAGCCCTATTGGAACAAGTACAGATTGCCCTAGAGGATTGTTTAGATCACGATGAACTGCCTGGTGTGATCGGTGGTCGCCAAAAGCATCTGGCTGGCATCTACAATAAAATGCGCGAGCAAAGCAAATCTTTTCGTGAAATTATGGATGTATTTGCCTTTCGTATTGTTACGGACGAGGTAGACACCTGTTACCGTATCTTGGGTGCAGTGCACCACCTCAACCTGTATCGTCCAGTGCCCGGACGTTTTAAAGACTATATTGCAATCCCTAAGTCTAACGGATACCAATCCCTCCATACCACGCTTTATCGTGCTGGCTCAGGGGTACATACCCCTATAGAAATACAGATCCGCACCAAAGAAATGGATGATATTGCTAATCATGGTGTGGCGGAGCACTGGTTCTATAAAAACACCAACAGCCGTGCTCAAAGAGCCCATAATAGTGCCCAACAGTGGATCCAAGAGCTGGTAGAAATGCAAAAACGCTCTGGCAACGCCATGGAGTTTATTAACCACGTGAAGCACGATTTATTCCCAGACGAAGTTTATGTGTTTTCACCTAAAGGTGGCGTATTTTCATTGCCTGCCGGAGCCACTCCTATTGATTTTGCTTACGCAGTGCATACCGACATTGGTAATACCTGTATCGCATGCCGCATCAATCGACGCCTAGCACCATTGAGCCAAAAGTTGGATAGTGGCGACACCATTGAAATTGTCACCACTGCCAGTGCTAAGCCCAATATGAGCTGGCTCAACTTTGTGGCTACGGCGAAAGCAAGTAGTAACATCCGCCACTACTTGAAGCACCAAGCCACTGACGATGCTGTCAACTTGGGACGTCGCTTACTTAACCAAGAGTTAAGTATTAATTCTTTAAGCCTAGAAACCATAGAATCAGTTCGACTAGAGGGCTACATTAGCCAGCATAAGCTTACTGACCTAGACATTTTGCTGGCCGAAATTGGCTCTGGTAAACGTTTGGCCTACATCGTTGCCAACGCTTTGAGCCAAGAAAGCTCTGATATAGACGGTCAAAATAGTGGTATTGGACCGATGGAGATTCATGGAACTGAAGGCATCATGATTCGTTATTCACGATGTTGCCGACCTATTCCTGGGGATAGTATTGTTGGTCATATAAATGCAGGTCATGGCATAGCAGTCCATCGAAACTTTTGTAACAACATTCAAGATATTGGCCGAGACAAAGACAAGACTTTGGCCTTAGTCTGGGCGGAAACAGGCGACCGTGACTTTGATGTGTGCCTTGAGATTGAAGTCTCTGCAAGCCGAGGCATTATTGCCAGTCTCGCTACCAGTGCTGCCAAAGATAATGCCAATGTTGAGAAAATTGACGTGGATGAAAAAGATGCGCGCCTGTCCGTAGTCAACTTAGAAATTTCGGTACTCAATCGAGTTCATTTAGCCCAAGTGATTAAGTCTATGCGAAAAATTCCAGGCGTTATTCGGCTTAATCGCACCTAAAGGGTTAACGCCATGGAAGTAACTCAGCTCAATGGGGTAGGCCCAGCACTTGCCACTAAATTGGACAAGCTTGGATTGCGCAACGTTGAAGATCTTTTGTTTCATTTGCCGATCCGTTATCAAGATCGCACGCGCCTCGTTCCACTGCATTCCCTAAGCCCTAAAATAGCTTGTTTAGTAGAGGGGCAAATTACCAGCTCATCCCTACAACGCGGGCGCCGTGTCAGCTTACGTGTGAGTATTAGCCAAAATGGGGCTAGCCTTGGTCTGCGGTTTATGCACTTTCACGCCCACCAAGCAAAGAGCTTTACTAATGGCCGCAACGTCCGCTGCTTTGGTGAACTCAGACCTGGCCCTCAAGGGTTAGAAATGGTGCACCCTGAATATGTGCTGTTCGATGATGTCCCCCCTACTTTGGCAGATCAGTTAACCCCTATTTACCCAACCACTGAAGGTCTAAGCTTAACTCGAATGGGGCAATTGATTGCATTAGCGTGGCAGCAACTTGAACAAGGCACTCTCATACTCGATGAACTGCTGCCCCAGCAACTCATTAACCAATATCAATTACCTAGCTTACAGGAGAGTTTAAGGCAGTTGCATTATCCACATGTGCACGCAGATCTGCACCTGCTTCAAGATCAAGTCACTCCAGCGAAGTTGAGGTTGGTACTGGAAGAATTAATTGCTCATCAGCTCACTCTGAAACGAGCCAAACAGCAGAATCAAAGATTGCCTGCACCCACGCTTGCCCTAAGCAAGCACTTAGAGCAAGGTTTGATTGAAAATCTACCCTTTGAACTCACCGGTGCCCAACAAAGAGTGTGGCAAGAAGTCGCCACGGACCTTACAACTCCAGTGCCTATGGTTAGAATGGTGCAAGGCGACGTGGGGTCTGGTAAAACTGTGCTGGCTGCTCTCGCTGCTTGCCGGGCCGTTGATCATGGCTGCCAAGTGGCCGTATTAGCGCCGACAGAAATTTTAGCAGAACAACACTTTCACAATTTTAGCCACTGGCTGGAGCCCCTCGGTATTAATGTGGCGTGGCTAACGGGTAAACAAAAAGCGCAAGTAAAGCGTCAATCTCTGGCGGCTATAGCCTCTGGCGAGGGGCAGGTCATCGTGGGCACTCATGCCCTCTTTCAAGAGGCTGTTGAGTACCAACATTTAGGTCTAATCATCATTGATGAACAGCACCGCTTTGGTGTGGCCCAACGCCACAGCCTGGTCAAAAAAGCACCGCCAGGCAAGGGCCTGCACCAGCTAGTAATGACAGCCACTCCAATCCCACGGACGCTAGCTATGAGTGCCTATGGTGACCTTGATCATTCGTTAATTGATGAACTGCCCCCTGGACGTAAGCCCATTAATAGCGTGCTACTCAATAATACTAAACGGGCCGAAGTTATTGAGCGTATTCATTTAGCCTGCAATAGCGGCCAGCAAGTGTATTGGATCTGCCCTCTTATAGAAGCCTCAGAAGTATTGCAATGTGAGGCTGCACAAGACACCGCGGCGCTGCTTACCCAGCAACTTAATAATATCAAAGTGGGTTTAGTGCATGGCCGCTTAAGCAGTGCTGAAAAGGCTGAGGTAATGGCTCAGTTTAAGGCAGGTCATATTCAGTTGTTGGTTGCCACAACTGTGGTTGAGGTAGGTGTTGACGTGCCCAATGCTAATCTAATGGTCATTGATAATGCAGAGCGTTTGGGTTTAGCTCAATTACACCAATTACGCGGCCGCGTGGGTCGTGGGCAAGCCCAGAGCCATTGCTTATTCATGTATCAGGCTCCATTATCAGCAATGGGCAGAGAGCGCTTAGACATTCTGCGTCAATCTAACGACGGCTTTGTAATTGCAGAAAGAGACCTTCAATTACGCGGTCCTGGCGAGGTTCTCGGCACCCGGCAAGCCGGTGCTGTTGGCTTGAGAATTGCAGACTTGATGCGCGATGCTCATCTGCTGCCAGAGGTGAAAGTTATTGCTGAAGGCTATATAAGCTATCCACACAAGACTGAAAAAATCATATCTAGATGGGTAGGGGAAAATCAAGCCTTCGCCAAGGTATAGCCCAGCCGAAGCAAATAAGAAATATATCATCCATATTTGCATACATTTTGCATATTAAGTGCCTTTATGACCTTGAATCGTCTTATATTTGCCAAGTATTGGTTTTAGCGGTTTACAAATGGGCCAAGTTTTCCTATCATCCATCTTCTGAACGGTGTTTATAAGCTGCGTGAATACACAGGTTCCGTAATCCCCAAGTTCAGTGCTAACAATAAAAATATTTTTATAATTTGCTGCACTAAAAATACCAAGCCCTTAGGAGGCTTCTAATATGAAACTAATTAATAAAGTTTTAACTGGCATGGCACTAACAGCTATGACTGCAACAGCTGCCCAAGCTTCAACTCTTGAAGATGTGCGTGCTGCTGGCGAACTAAAGTGTGTTGTAACGACTGGCTTGGCTGGTTTTGCTGCACCTGATGCGAATGGCCGCTGGGAAGGCTTTGATGCCGACTTCTGCCGCGCCGTAGCTGCTGCCGTATTAGGCGATGGCGACAAGGTTAAATTCGTACCTTCTACGGGTAAGACTCGTTTTACTATGTTGAATTCTGGTGAAGGCGATATCTTGTTCCGCAACACTACAGAAACTCTTAGTCGTGACGTTGACTTGAAGCTAAGCTTCTTGCCTGTTAACTTCTACGACGGTCAGGGCTTCATGGTTCCTGCATCTCTAGGCGTTAACTCTGCCCTTGACTTAGATGGCGCTTCTGTATGTATCCAAACAGGTACAACAACAGAATTGAACCTAGCTGACTACTTCCGTGCCAATGGCATGTCGTACGAGCCCGTTCCAATCGAAACTAACGAAGAAGGCTTTACTAACTACGTAGCTGGCCGTTGTGACGTATACACAACTGATGCTTCAGGTCTAGCGTCTACTCGGGCTAAATTTGATGATCCTTCACAGCACGTTGTATTGCCTGAAATCATCTCTAAAGAGCCTTTAGGTGGTGCTGTTCGTCATGGCGATGACCAGTGGCATGACATTGGCAAGTGGGTTGTTAACGCTTTGATCAACGCTGAAGAAATGGGTATTACCCAAGCTAATGCGATGAACCTTGCTGCTAACGTTGGCAACAACCCAGGCATCAACCGTTTGGTTGGTTCTGAAGGTTCTATGGGCGCAATGCTAGGTCTAGATGCCAAGTGGGCTGCACGTGCTGTTGCACAAGGTGGTAACTACGGCGAAATCTACGAGCGTAACGTTGGTCCAAATACTCCTCTACAGATTGGGCGTGGTTTGAACAACTTGTGGAATAACGGTGGTGTTCTTTACGCTGCTCCAATTCGTTAATTAATACGAATTGATCAGTATTAAACTGGGGTGCTAAGGCACCCCAGTTCATTTCTGGAACTTAATGATCTTTGGTTGCTACACCTCTGATTACTAATCAAATGTTAAGTTGGCAGGTTGCCCTTAACTACTGATATCTACGTAGCACGGTTCAATCTATGAGCACTCCAACATCTAGTACTAACCCTCTAATACGTGCTTGGTATGATAAAGAAACCCGTTCAGTCATTGTGCAGATTATCGCCGCCGCACTGATCATTTCATTTTTTGCCTTCATCATTAATAACGCTGTCGTTAACTTATCCAACATTGGCAAAGACATCAATTTTAGCTTCTTATGGGATAATGCCAGCTATGACATCAACCAACACTTAATTGAATACAGTTCCACCTCTAGCCACTTTAGGGCTATGATTGTGGGTCTGATTAATACTCTACTCGTCGCCGTTGCCGGTATTGTGCTTGCCACGATTCTCGGTTTTATCCTAGGCGTTATGCGTTTATCAAGAAACTGGTTAACTCAAAAGATTGCCTACGTGTATATTGAATATATGCGTAACGTTCCAGTTCTACTGCATATTTTGCTACTACATGGTCTGATTGTAACTTCGCTGCCACGCCCAAAAGGTTCTTACAATTTTGGCGATACCTTTTTCTTAAATAATCGTGGTTTCCAAATGCCCAGCCCTGAGTTCCAGTCTTTATTTTGGATAGTGGGTGGCTTTGTGGTTGCCGGCTTGGCTTTTGCTTGGTGGTTTAGCCGCTATGCACAAAATGTTCAAGACACAACGGGTAAGGCATACCCAGTGGCACTCATTAATTTAGCAGCCATCATATTGATACCCTTAATTGTTTACTTTGCCTTAGGCAGTCCTATTGAATGGGATGTACCTGCACTTAAAGGTTTTAACTTTAAAGGTGGCATGGTGGTTCGCCCTGAATTTATCGCACTATGGCTCGCTTTGTCTCTTTACACGGCCGCCTTTATTGGCGAAATCGTGCGCGCGGGTATCGTGGCTATTGATCATGGACAGACTGAGGCAGCCCAAGCGTTGGGGATTTCTAACAGTCAAGTGCTTAAGTTGGTCGTTATTCCACAAGGATTGCGAGTGATTATTCCACCACTGACAAGCCAGTACTTAAATCTAGCTAAGAATTCATCATTGGCGCTGGCTATTGGTTATATGGATATCGTGGCCACAATTGGCGGTATTTCTCTTAACCAAACAGGCCGAGAAATGGAATGTATGCTTATAGTCATGGCTATTTACTTGGTTATTTCCTTGCTCATATCCTCTGGTATGAACTGGTACAACAATCGCATGAAACTGGTGGAACGTTAAGGTATAAATGACTATGACTAAACAAACTTATGCACCTGGTACGCACCCTAGCCTGCCCGCACCAATTAGCACCACTGGATTGATATACTGGTTGAGGGTAAATTTATTTTCTTCAGTGGCTAATTCCATCATCACTTTGGTGTCCCTTTATCTTTTGTACCTAGCCCTTCCCGCATCTATTAATTGGCTTTTCTTAGACGCCACTTATGTTGGGGAAACACGCAAAGACTGCGCTCCAGATGGAGCCTGCCTCGCTTTTATTGGAGAGCGTTTTAACCTGTTTGTGTATGGTTTCTACCCCGAGCACCTGCGCTGGCGTGTTAACTTAGCCACCATCCTGCTTGCCGTTGCCGGTGCAGCAGTCTTATGGGACAGCATACCTGCGCGCAAATACATGTTGCGGTTCGCCTTAGTCTATCCCTTTATTGGCGCTTGGTTACTCAGCGGAGGCTTTGGCCTCGAGCATGTCGGCACCCACCTATTTGGTGGCCTTATGCTTACGTTGACGATTGGAGTGACTGGCATTGTAGGCTCTTTACCTTTGGGTATTTTGCTGGCTTTGGGGCGTCAATCTAATCTGCCGATCATCAAATACTTTTGCGTCGGTTTTATTGAATTCATCCGTGGCGTACCTTTGATCACTTTACTGTTTGTAGCCTCAACCATGCTGAGTTATTTCTTGCCTCCTGGCACCACCTTCGACTTATTGATGCGGGTGCTTATTATGGTGACCTTGTTTGCTTCAGCCTATATGGCTGAGGTCATCCGCGGTGGCTTACAGGCATTGCCAAAAGGACAGTTAGAGGCAGCAGAGTCCCTCGGCTTAAACTACTCTCAAGCAATGCGCTTCATTATTTTGCCACAGGCTTTGAAAATCTCAATCCCAGGGATCGTCAATACCTTTATTGGTTTATACAAAGATAGTACATTGGTTATCGTCATCGGTTTATTGGACCCCCTCGGTATTGGTAGGGCTTCTGTAGCTGACTCAGCGTGGTTAGGCTTGTCTACTGAAGTGTACCTTTTCGTTGCTATATTCTTCTTTATTTCGTGTTTTGCAATGGCTCGTTACTCACTTTATTTAGAGAACAAGCTCAATACTGGCCACAAGCGATAACCACTAATTTTAAGAGTTTAAGAACATGTCAGAATCAAAAAGTAAATTGAATAACGATCTGTGTATTGAAATTCGTAACATGAACAAGTGGTATGGCGACTTCCACGTGCTCAAAAACATTAACCTTGAGGTCACTCGAGGTGAAAAGATTGTCATTTGTGGACCCTCCGGTTCTGGAAAATCGACTTTGATTCGGTGTATTAACCGATTAGAGGAACACCAACAGGGTGACATCGTTGTTGATGGCACTGAGTTAACAAACGACCTTAAGAACATTGATGCCGTGCGCCGTGAAGTGGGCATGGTATTTCAACACTTTAACTTGTTCCCGCATCTAACGGTCCGAGAAAACTGTACTTTGGCGCCAATTTGGGTCCGTAAAACACCCAAGGCAGAGGCCGAAGCGACTGCTATGGAGTTTCTAGAGCGAGTCAAGATTCCTGAGCAAGCCGACAAATACCCGGGTCAGCTTTCAGGTGGCCAACAACAGCGTGTGGCGATTGCCCGCTCTTTGTGTATGCGCCCCAACATTATGTTATTTGATGAGCCCACCTCGGCGCTTGACCCAGAGATGATCAAGGAAGTGCTTGATACTATGGTTTCGTTAGCTGAAGAGGGTATCACTATGCTGTGTGTGACCCACGAAATGGGCTTTGCCAAGCAGGTTGCAGACCGAGTGATCTTTATGGACGAAGGTGAGATCATTGAGTCCAATACGCCTCACGAATTCTTTGATAATCCACAACATGACCGTACCAAGTTGTTCTTGAGTCAGATTTTAGGTCATTAAAACAGCCTTAGACTAGTGCTCACCTTCTGGTGGGCACCATAAGGTTGCCTTTCTATTGCTTTTCTCTACGTCTTTGAAATTATGTCGTTGCAACAACACCTTGCCATTATTGAACAACAATTAGGACGCCCACCAAGAGCCTTAAAGGCCATCGCTGCGAGTTCTAACAGTGGTGTACCCTTGGTGCTAAAAATGCACCCCTTAATGGACAATAAGCCTTTTCCAACCTTATATTGGTTGAGTTCAAAAGATCTTCACAAAGCCATTAGCCAGATAGAAATGACTGGCATGGTCAAACAACTCGAACAACAGTTGCAAGGCGACCCAAAGTGGATGGCTGCCTACCAAGAAAATCAAAGAGCCTATGTGGCTGAACGCTGGGCTAATTGTTCTGCCCAAGACCTAAAGCAACTTGCGCAGTTGGGTTATACCGCTTTGTTTGATACCTATGGCATTGGGGGCTTAAGAGATTGGCAGCAGATTCGCTGCCTACACATGCAGTATGCCCATCACCTCTGTGGTCATAATGTCATTGGTCAGTGGCTAGACGAGCATTATGGTCTTAATGAGTTAACCATTAGCCTTTAAAGACCTTCTCCAAGGTCCTGAAACTGCCCTTCAGCACGATTTTTCACGACTCGATCAACGTCATATATCCGACCATTCATGCACAGGTACACGCCTTCTGAGAGCGTCTGTACCGCTGCCACTGCCACACCTAGATTGAAATCTGCATCAGTTAGCTTCATGATCGCTGGTTGCATAGCGCCCATAATGACAATGGTTTTATGCGCCGCCTGGTTTAGGACTTGGCCTGTCTCTACCATGGTGTCAGTGCCGTGGGTAATGATCACGTGTTTGCCACTATGGTCCTGCACCACAGATAGTATTTCTTGACGATCAGCATCGGTCATCTCTAAGCTGTCTTTGGAGATCATCTGCCTGACCTCAAAATCAAAATTAACCTTAACCCGTTGTAAAATTTCCGTAGCGGCAGGTGTACCAATTTGATAGTCACTGAGGGCATCAAAATACACCTTATCGATGGTGCCACCAATAGCAAGAACCAGTAATTTCATAAAACTTTTCCTATTTACCCCAGGGGCAGAGTGATTCGACCTGCTGACGGCCAAGTTTATTCAATGTTTTTATATTATCTTCATAAATCTGTTCAGGGTCCACAACGTGAGCTAGCGCTTTAGTCATTTGAGCTTGTCGTAGAAGGTGTATGGTCGGATATGGTGAGCGATTAGTAAAGTGGCTAAGATCATCAGCCGCCACACCCTCAAATTGATACTGCGGATGAAAGGATGCTAATTGCACATGCTCTGTCAGTTCTGCCTGCTCTAATAGCTGCTGAAACCAATTGAGTAGGTCGAGGTAATCATCGAACACTGCTAGGCCTTGGGGGAACATGAGTAAGCTAGTGGCAATGTCATTTTCATCAGCCCCTAGCAGGCGCTGTAACTCATGCACATAGAACTGCTTTAATTGGGCATCAGTGTTGGCATCACAAATAGCATAATACACTTGGTCTTGGGCTAAGACGCTATGTGAAAACGGGCATAGATTTAATCCAATCACCATTTGGTCAAGCCATCGACGCGTGTTTTTAACTATATCTTGGTGCGCTATTGATAGTGTCTTAGGGCTAAACTTATTGATACAATAGCTCCTTTATTGTTTGCATAATTAATGAGCTTACTGTGCCCATATTTCTAGTTCATGCGCAACAGCCATATCCATCGACTTGGCGCAGTTATAGGCGTCCATTGTGTCATACCGTACCACGCCATTGGCAGGCATGGCTGCAGGATAAAGGTTCTTTGACACAGCGCCTTGTGCATGCCAGTAATGGTCAGTTTTCAGTGCGCGTGGTTCGTAACCAATGGGGTATTCCTAGCGCGTCTGAGGCTAAAATACTTAAACTTAAACCACGCCAGCGCGCTATTATTCGCGAAGTTGAATTACTCTGTCACGGCCAAGTGTGGGTGTGTGCCCGCAGTATTATACCCCACGGCACACTGACTGGCAGACTCAGACGATTTAAAAATATCGGTGACAAGCCCTTAGGCGCTTTATTATTTAAGCACCCCAATATGGTGCGTGGCCCATTGCAGGTAACCTGCCTCATTCAACAGCCAAGCCTGCAACAACATTGGGCCCGCCGCTCAGTATTTTATTTAGACGATAAAGGCATCTTAGTGACCGAAGTCTTTATGCCTCCCATGGCGACTATATCCCCGCAAGACGTTTAGCAATGATTATTTGTAACTGAATAAAGAGTTGTTGATAGGCCTCAAGTCCACAGTGTAAGGGATCTAATAGCTCTTGTTCGCCAGCCATTAACTGGTATCGAGGGCGACGATTAAAAGCTAACTTGATGCCCAACTGCATGGCCACATCTAAGTGCTCTTGGGTCATCCCCCATACGTCTTCGGCCCATTCCAAGTCTGACATGGTAAGTATTTGGCTAGTACCCTGCCAATGAATATTGGCTGCCTTTAGTACGCTAAGCGCTTCTGGTGTGGTAGGGTCATCTGCGTTAGCGCGGATACCACGGGACTTAATATTTAGGCCAAGGCCCTGTGACTGGTTCCGCGCTTGCAGCATGGCATGAGCCATTTGCGAGCGGCAGGTGTTGCCAGTGCATATTAATAACAACTTATGAGTTTTTATAGTCATGATAAAGGCTTTCGGCAGCGTCAGTAAAGGCGCTTATGTTAGCATGGGTGTTTTATTATTGGTTAAGGTGTTGTGGTGATTTTGTCTATGTCCCGTTGGCCCCATTTCAAAAGCCTCATGCGTCTGGACCGGCCAGTGGGCACTTATCTGCTATTATGGCCCACCCTATGGGGACTCTGGTTAGCAGCTCACGGCATACCAAAGCTTGATGTGTTGATTATATTTGTTGCTGGTGTGGTTTTGATGCGAGCCGCGGGTTGCGTTATTAATGATTATGCTGATCGACATGTTGATGGCCATGTTGAACGTACTAAAGGAAGGCCATTGGCCATGGGCCTAGTGACATCCAAAGAAGCTTTGGGATTATTTTTTGGCCTGTGTGGTGTGGCTTTTATACTCGTCTTATTAACCAACATCTATACCATCGTGTTGGCGATCGCAGCGCTTGCGTTAGCCGCCATCTATCCCTTTATGAAGCGCTATACTCATTGGCCCCAGGCGGTTTTAGGGGTGGCTTTTGCCATGGCGATACCCATGGGCTTTACTGCTCAAACGCAGGCTACCGGACTTACAGCATGGCTAACCTTCATGGCAGCGATCTGCATGACCATTGCCTACGATACCTATTACGCTATGGTTGACCGAGAAGATGATTTGAGAATTGGTATCAAATCAACGGCTGTATTATTTGGTAGTTGGGATCTCACTATTATCGCAGTGTTTCAGTGTTTGTGTGTGGGCTTATTGGCAGTGGTGGGGCAGATTAACCAATTAGGTGTTGCCTTTCACCTAGGGTTAAGTGTGATGGCAGTACTATTTATCTACCAACATTGGCTAGGCCGTAGTCGCCTTAATACTAATTATTTCAAGGCTTTTATTAATAGCCACTGGGCGGCTTTGAGTGTTTGGCTCGGTCTATTGATCGATTATGGCTAAAGTCTCATGCTCTGCCACATAGAGTGCAGTAGCGCCTGCTACAGCAATAGGCATGGCAAAGAAATTGAGCAAAGGGATCATGAGCAAGATCGACACGCCACCACCAAATCCTAGGTGCAACAAACGCTGCTGGTTCAAGCTTCGCCGCATGGCCCGAAAGCTGAGTCCGTTGTTGTCCATGGGGTAGTCAATGTATTGAATCACCATCATCCAAGCTCCAAATACCAACCACAATAATGCGACAATGACGTTAAGGACAGGAATGAACAAACTGAAGGCGCTCAGTACTACAAGCACTAACAGTCTGGGTAGATAGTAAGTTAACTTACTTATTTCTCGGCCTAGTGAGCGAGGAATACTCGCCATTATCGCCCCCAAGCTTGATTCTCCAAGGTCTTGTCCCGTCAAATGTAGCTGAACTTTTTCTGCCAGTAGTCCATTGAGCGGGGCGGCAATGAAGTTAGCTAGCAAGTTAAAACCAAAGAATACTGCTACCCCAAATAAAAGTATAAATAACACCCATAAAATCCAAGTAATGCCACTCAACCAGTTAGGTAACCAAGACACAACGCCGTCCATCCAACCACTGACGAAAAATATAAGCACTGCTAGACCAATAGCAAACATGAGTACGTTCACCAATAAGGGCAGCAAGACAAATAGTCTAAGGCCGGGGTGTGAAAGTAGTTTTGCGCCCTGAAAGACGTATCGAAATCCGGTAACCAATGGCATGATGTGTTCTCTTTTAACTTCTGCTTTAAAACTGGGGTTTTGAGGTTGGGGGAGTTTAAAGGCTTGGGTCTGGCCACAATCGAGGTCGCGCTGGGTCTAGCTTATTGATACGCTACCTTTGGTAGAAATTGTGGTATTACGAAATTCACCTAAGGCCCGCTAATGGCCTAGTTTAGTGACCCCGTAGCCATAAAAAAAGATTAGCCATGGGCCATGCTAATGCCAATATTACTCACACCATCAGCCATAGACATCGACTTAAGCTGGTCTATTTGGGATGATTTGGCCACATTTTGTGACATCAAAAGTCCCATGACATCGGCTTGAAAGGCCAATTCCTGCACCATCAAGTCATGAGTTGAAATGTGGCGAATCAATTGTTCATCACTCAGGTCGTCCTCTGCATGTAATTCAACAAACTTAGCCACACTCTCACGGGACAAGTGAGCTACACTTGCCGCATCTTCGTAACTGGCATGAGACACACAGTGCAAGGTTGCCATTAATGCCACAAGGGCATCAAAGGCTAGTCCTGCGCCAAAGCTTTCATCTTCTTCGTTATGGATGATCGCTTCTACCTTGGAGAGTTGGGTCTCTGCGTTCATATTGCCACGCAGGGACAATTGCTTCCATACTTGATCTAGAGCAGTCCTAGCGATGGACACTTGGCTCGCTTCTAACAAACTATCGTATAACGCATAGTGAGGGAAAATACGTTCGCAAAGTGCTGCAGAGAAAGCAGTTTGTTGCCAATCTTGCATGTCTTTCAGTGGTGCATATAACTCATCGAAGTACATAATGTTTCTCCAATCTAACCATTTGACTATCAGTATAAAGGGTTATTGCGCTAGGGTCATGGCCTAAGGTAAGCGGCACTTGACCCGAGCTAGCCCCTAGCTACGGCGATGGCAGCAATCATTATGCCACCGCCAAGGGCTCGTGAAATGACCTTAGACCAAGATGACTGGCCGATGTAATTAAATAGACGACGGCCCATTAAGCCATAGCTAATCATCACTGTGCCTAGGCATAACATTTTTAAAGCCCCAAAATACACAATGTCGTGGACAAAATAATCTGGCCGTGTGAATTGTGGAAATAGGGCCATAAAAAACAATAAGGCTTTAGGGTTCGCTAATGAGGTTAGCATACCTTGGCGGTAGCTAGACCAAATACTTTTATATTCCTGTGCCTGTGGGTTTTCAGGCGCATGAGCGGTGCTAATACCATAGCGCATTATTTTATAAGCTAAATACATTAAATAAGCAGCGCCAAGGTATCGTAAGCTGTTAAATACCACAGGGTTTTGAGTTAATACTAGGCCTAAACCTGTGGCCACCAAGCTAATCCAGATAATATTGGATGTTAACAGGCCCATCGTCCCCGCAATGGCATTACGGAAACTGAAGGCAGATTGGTAAAGGATAAACAGAACACCAGGCCCAGGGGTCACTTCTAAGAATAAAGTAATGGCTAGAAACTTTAGGGTGGACTCGAGCATTAGTGGCATCCTGAGTGTTAGCATAATTCAAACACTTAAGGTCATGGCTTTTAACATCATAACTTTAAGCGCCCAATAAAAAAGCCCCAGTGCGTGAGCATTGAGGCTTTCTTATTAAATGAGGTGCTTGGCGATGACCTACTCTCACATGGGGAAACCCCACACTACCATCGGCGCTAAAACGTTTCACTTCTGAGTTCGGAATGGGGTCAGGTGGTTCCATCTCGCTATGGTCGCCAAGCAAAAAAGGTGAATGAAGATCAATCAATCCTACAATCAATCTACATCCTTGAATCTGTGATATCCACTGTCTAGGTCCTACATCATGCGCTTATCAAGCACTTATCCTTCGTAAACTTAATCGTACTTCTTCGCTTGTACAACGCTTTTGGCGTTATATGGTCAAGCCTCACGAGCAATTAGTATTGGTTAGCTCAACACGTTACCGTGCTTACACACCCAACCTATCAACGTCCTAGTCTTGAACGGCTCTTTAGGGACTTAAAGTCCTGTGAGATCTCATCTTGAAGGGGGCTTCCCGCTTAGATGCTTTCAGCGGTTATCCTGTCCGAACGTAGCTACCCGGCAATGCCACTGGCGTGACAACCGGAACACCAGAGGTTCGTTCACTCCGGTCCTCTCGTACTAGGAGCAACTCTTCTCAAATCTCAAACGTCCACGGCAGATAGGGACCGAACTGTCTCACGACGTTCTAAACCCAGCTCGCGTACCACTTTAAATGGCGAACAGCCATACCCTTGGGACCGGCTTCAGCCCCAGGATGTGATGAGCCGACATCGAGGTGCCAAACACCGCCGTCGATGTGAACTCTTGGGCGGTATCAGCCTGTTATCCCCGGAGTACCTTTTATCCGTTGAGCGATGGCCCTTCCATTCAGAACCACCGGATCACTATGACCTACTTTCGTATCTGCTCGACGTGTCTGTCTCGCAGTTAAGCATGCTTATGCCATTGCACTAACCTCATGATTTCCGACCATGATTAGCATACCTTCGTGCTCCTCCGTTACTCTTTGGGAGGAGACCGCCCCAGTCAAACTACCCACCACACAGTGTCCTCGATCCGGATTACGGACCTGAGTTAGAACCTCAAACATACCAGGGTGGTATTTCAAGTTTGGCTCCACTGAGACTAGCGTCCCAGTTTCAAAGCCTCCCACCTATCCTACACAAATAGGTTCAAAGTTCACTGTGAAGCTATAGTAAAGGTTCACGGGGTCTTTCCGTCTAGCCGCGGATACACTGCATCTTAACAGCGATTTCAATTTCACTGAGTCTCGGGTGGAGACAGTGTGGCCGTCGTTACGCCATTCGTGCAGGTCGGAACTTACCCGACAAGGAATTTCGCTACCTTAGGACCGTTATAGTTACGGCCGCCGTTTACCGGGGCTTCGATCAAGAGCTTCGCCGAAGCTAACCCCATCAATTAACCTTCCGGCACCGGGCAGGCGTCACACCGTATACGTCCACTTTCGTGTTTGCACAGTGCTGTGTTTTTAATAAACAGTCGCAGCCACCTGGTATCTTCGGCCGCCAACAGCTTAGGGAGCAAGTCCCATCACCATCAGCGGCGTACCTTCTCCCGAAGTTACGGTACCATTTTGCCTAGTTCCTTCACCCGAGTTCTCTCAAGCGCCTTGGTATTCTCTACCTGACCACCTGTGTCGGTTTGGGGTACGGTCACT